>CAVQBR010000001.1:0-187835 GCA_963710865.1 uncultured bacterium
CTTTAATTCATCATCTGTATACGAGGTCACTGCGATCAGCTCATCCTCTTCCTCACACGTGATCCCATTCTCAATCAAGTTTATAAGAGCAAAAGGCATCAGCTTGCTGTATATCTTCATAAAATACATATCGAGTGGAAAGGTAAATCACCGTTGTATCATCAATACGAGCTGAACCGAAGTATCGGGTCAGTACTAGTACAATCGGGAACAAATACATCGATAAGGAGACTACCACCCTCAAGCATATGTGCTGCGATGGTTCTCAGAGCCTGGAGTGCCGCGGCTCGATCAACAATGAGTTGGAATGATCCTACAGCTATCGTTACAACCCCATAGCGTTGTATAAGACTCAGATTTTCAAGTGATTGCTCATACAACCGCGGGTTCAGTGAGAGGGCTGCACAACGTTCTCGACACCGCTCAAGCATGATAGGAGAATTATCAACACCTTCAACGTTATAGCCGCGCTGAAGCAGTGGGATCAGCAATCGACCTGAACCCGACATTGCCTCAAGTACGGCTATTTCCTGGCTCATAAATGAAGCATAAAAGGCAACTTCCTTTTCAGGTGCATACTGCTTGGTTGCATCGTAAAAGAGACTACATAGTTTGCCATAAGCCATAGAGTTCCCTCTTATTAAATATCTTTCTAGTGTACCTGAAATTGAAGGGTAATAACAGGAAAAAAGGCCAACCTCCACAGGCTGGCCTCAACAATCAATTTAGGGAAACACTCTTATTCTGCTGGCTTTTCACCATCATCAGCCTCATCTTCCTCTTCTTTTTCTTCCTTCGGCGCAGGAGCCTTAGGAGCCTTAACTGGGCCACCGGGGACTGGTCCGAGACCAAATGCTCGATTTATGTTGTCAAAGTAGGCATGCATCTGAATAATCGTATCACGCCATTTTCCAAGATTTACCGATTCTTCCGAAGGCTCAGGTATCGGGGCCGGTTTTCCACTTTCTTTCGCTGGCTTAGCCCACACGTCGGGAAGCGGAGTATTCAGATTATATAACTGTGCCTTGGTCTTATGAAGAGGGCGCATTCTGGCAGTATGCCGTCCTACTGCAGTAAAGAGCAAGAAGAGCTCATTATACCATTCCATAATTTTATAGCCATATGGATTGAATACATGCTCTTGCCATTCTTTCTTTAAATTCTCATCATCGATTTTCTTATTCGGTCCTGGTGCTAACTTCTTCAGCTCCTGAGTAAGTGGCTCAAATGCATACCCCTGGAGAAGTATTTCAAGCTTCTGAATATCTTCACTTGGTGCCGTCGCAGCACTGCGAGAAACAGTCGTTAACTCTGCATCAGCTGCCTTAATAGCTGCTTTGAGAGTAGGGAAGGTTTCTTCTTCAGTTTTACTACGAACGGGGACTGCACCCTTCTTATCTAACTCATCGCCATGCTTGAGGATTTTTTCTATCTCAGCGATCAAAGAATATTTCTCGATATCCTTCTTTTCTATGCCGCGAGTTTTTTCCTTACCCTTACCTTTCTTTTCTTTTCCGCTTTCCTCTTTACCTTTCTCCTCTTTCTTTCCACCTTCTTTCTTGCCACCTTCTTTTTTACCCTCTTCTTTCTTTCCACCAGCAGCAGCTGTTGGTGGAGTAGGAGGCGGAGGTGGCATCATACCATTCAATCCACCAGGCCTTCCTGGGTAGATAGGGCGTTGGTAGCTCTCTTGAGCCATCTTTCTATAAAACTCTTCATAAGGAGCTTCAGGCATTTGAAAGCGCGGAGGCAATTGTGATACTCGCGTAACCTGCTTCGAGCGCTCATAAGCAACTCGTTCCTTTTCAAGTTGCGCACGCGCAAGAGCCGCTTCCTGAGGCTTATACCGCTCAAGAAGCCGTTGAGCATCTCGGATAATGGATTGAGGATAAAAGCCTGAGAGTACTCGGTAGAGGCTATCGAAGGCTCTTAATGAATTCTGATCAAGTCGACTTTCAAGTGCACCTTTTTCTTGTAAGCGAGCATCGATTTTCTGTCTTTTTTGAGGATTTTTCAGTTCCTTATAAGCATCTTCAATGATCATAAAGGTAGTACCTGCCTCTTTTACTCGTTTCTTGATTGTTTTTGCATCTGCACCTTGATCTTTAAGGTGTTGTTCAATGGCCTTTGGTGAAAGCGCCTTTTTTGCTTTTTCATAAGCAGCGGTAATCTCCTCATTAGTTGCATCAGCAGAAACGTCAAGCACTTCATACGGATTATCTTCCGCAAATGATGCTTTTCTCCTTCCTACAATTGAGGGCTCGTAAGTGGCCAATGCTGCATGGAGGTTTTTGAGACTGTCATGGAATGGCATAAACTCTCGGCTGGATAAAAGCACAATAAGATCTGGGGACTTAAGAATGTGCAAGTAATAAGCAAGTTCATATAACTGAGGTTTTACCGATTCTAGTTTACGACTGATCGACTCGTGAGTCATTCCTTTTTGATGCAGCGAAGCTAAGTGTTTAATGATATCATTAAGCATGGTCAACGTATCAACAGGACTCGATACAGGAACAACTTTCGGTTGTTCAAATACTGGTTCTTCTACCTTACGTGTAGGAGCAAATGGAGGAGGAGTTGGCCGCGCCGTCTCTTTTGGAACAGCACCTTCTGCTTCCATAAATTTAACAAGGTCATCAAAGTTAGAGGGATCAAGATTCTTTTTCTTCATTTCAGCTTCTGTCTTTTTACCCAATTCTTCAAGCTCTTGCTTCTCAGCAGGACTCAAATTATTAAGTGCATCAAAAAATTGCCGCAATTCGGCAGTCTCACTTTCACTGAGGTTCAGCTTTTTGATTTCTTCATCCGACAGAGCAAAACTCGCTCCTTTCTCATCACCAAGTATTGTCGCTACGGGGACTAAAAGAAGAAGGCTTAATACAATTTTCGTCATACTTTTTATAAACTTCATACAAATACCTTTCAATGTGTCTAATTTTAGTGTAAAAAAAGACGCACTCAATGTCAATAGGTACACCTTTTTCTCAATGAATCTTAACACTTAACTGGCCCTTTGGAAGTAGGCGGAAGGCCAAAGGCTCTATTAATATTTTCAAAGTAAGCTTCCATTTCTATGATCCTATCACGCCATGAACCCAGGTCTATGATGCGTTTCGGATACTTTTTGCCAGGCTTCGGTGCCCATGGATCAATAAGTGGAGTATTAAGCTTATAGAAAGATTCCTTTGACTTTGCGAGAGTCTTGACAGGCCAATTATAGACATGTCGACCTTTTGCGCTCAACAGAGCAAAGAGCTGCTCGTACCATTGTTTTATTCTATAGCCGTACGGACACCAAACCTTTTTCTGCCATTCTTTTTTCAGATCCGTGTTATCGATTTTTTTATTGCGCCCGGGAGCTAATTTATTCAGCTTCCCAGCCAGTACGTCGAACTGATACTGCTTTAAAAGCTTATCCAGATCGCGCGCCTCTTTACTAGGGCGGAGCTTGCCACGAAAGGTTGTTGTTAACTCTCTATCTACGCTAGCAACCGTTCCTTTGAGAGTAGGAGTGCCAGTTCGTGTGGCTGCAGCCGCATTCTTCTCTAAATTATCGTCCTTCTTCAGAATATCTGCTATTTCAGCAATGAGAGAATACTTTTCAAGATCCTTCCTTTCAATTGTTTCTTCTTTTTCCTCTTTTTCTTCTTCTTTCTCTTGTTCTTTTTCTTCTTTGGCTTCCTTCTTAGCTTCCTTTTTCTCTTCAGCTTCGGCACCTCGTGGAACTGAAGGCTGAGGTGGCACTTGAACTACATAAGCACTCGGACTTACTGGGTAAACGGGGCGTTGGGAGCTCTCTTGGGCCATCTTTCTATAAAAGGCTTCATAAGGAGATTCAGGTATGACAAAACGCTGAGGCAATTGAGATACTTGAGTAACCTGTTTCGAGCGTTCATAAGCTTTTCGTTCCTTTTCAAGCTGTGCACGCGCCAGTGCTGCTTCTTGTGGCTTATACCGTTCAAGGAGCTTCTGAGCATCTCGAACAATGGCCTGGGGATCTGAGCCAGAAAGTACTCGATAGAGATTCTCAAAAGCTTTGACCGAGCCCTGATCTCGACTCGCTTCTTCTTCCTGTAAACGAGCATCGAGTTTCTTCTTTTTTTTGGGATCTTTGAGAACCTGGTAAGCTTCTTCAACAATCATGAAGGTCGTAGTAGCTTCCTTGACTCTTTTTTTGATAGTCTTAGCATCTGCACCCTGATCTTTAAGCTTCTGTTCAACGATCTTTGGAGACAGTGCCTTTTTAGCCCGTTCATAGGCAGCAGTTATAGCATGAGCAGTCGCATCCGAACGAATGTCGAGTATTTCATACGGGTTATTTTCTGCAAATGCAGCTCTTCGTTTTCCTACAGTTAATGGTTCATAGGTAACCAAAGCCGCCTGGAGATGTTTGAGCTTTTCATACAAAGGCATAAACTCTTGGGTAGAAAGGAGCAGACTAAGATTGGGTGCCTTAAGTAGATGCACGTAATACACAAGCTCATATAAGTGTGGATTAATAGATTCTAAACCGCTTATCTTTTTTAAATGCAACGAAGCTATATGTCGTATGATATCATTGAGCATCGATACAGTACCAAGAGGGCTTACTACTGGCACGGCTTTAGGCTCTTCCTCTTTGACCGGCCTTTCAGGCTCTATTGCGATAAGCTCCTTCTGACGCAGATTCTTTTCTAGTTGCTCCTGGCTCTCAGCAGGACTCTGAATTTGAAGCGCATCAAGAAATTGACGCAATTCTGCTTCCTCACTTAAGTTTAGCTTCTTAATTTCATCCTCAGCAAGACGTCCATTCTCATCACCAAGCGCCAATACGAACAGAGGCACTAAAAGAATCATCCCGAAAACAATTTTTGCCACATGCTTTATAAACTTCATGTCGATCCTTTCTATCTGTATAATTTCAGTGTAAAAAAAAGCTGAGACCAAAGTCAATGGCTGCTTTTTCTTTCTGATTACACGGAAGGAAGATAGTCTGCCTGCGTGAGCAAGCTCAGGTAACGAAAAACTCTCCCTTCACATCTGGGTAGTTTGACAAATTGCGCCGACATTACACTCAATCAAAATCTTCGCGGCACTGAGCTTACCCAAAAAATCAGCGTAGTTGGGGAGAATGGACCATATGCAGACTAAGGCTTTGCTTCAAGCCTCTAACACTCTTCAGCTCTTCATGTATTTTGTCTGAAGTGAACGTACTTTCCATCGTAGCCCTGGTAGAGCAGATAGTACCTCGGTCATCGCAGGGTCATCCGTTAGCAGGGATGCATTGATAATGAAATCTTCATGAAGCAAGCGAAGAAACTCCTCTTCACTTTCCGTAAGAGGAAAAAGCAGTTGGGTAATTCCTGATCTACATTCAGCAATCAGTTGTTCTGCTGCATCTGACCAATTGCGGCGAATCGGGTGATCTTTTCTGAGTAGTGGCACGAGGCGACTTTTAACTTCCTGCGGATCGGCCGTTATGCTATTGACAGTTACACTTCGCCAATCCTCTGAGCTCATAGCTCCATAAATAATACATGCGAGACGTAATTCTTTTTTTTCCATGCCAAAATTCGTACAGAACTGGTGCATATCGAAGAAATCTCTGGCAACGGAACGCGAAAACAATGCAGCCATTTTTCCAGCAAATAGTTCGTAAAAGTGCATTAATAATATTGACTGAACTGATTTGCCTCCCACAGAAACAGAATTTGATTTCTGTGTTTGCCACAAGGGAATACGTGCAAGAAAGTTCAAATCAACTTCTAGGTTACCTAGGCCGCCCAGCACGCTGATATATTTCAAGCGCCATTTACCCCCTGCATGACTATGGGGTATTCTCAATACTTTTAAGCCACAACTTAAAAAGATAAGTTCTAACGCTGCCTCAACGATAGGCCGCTCTGAAAGCATGACATCTCTATGCGGGCTTCCAATATAATTAAGATCAATATCAACAGAAAGTCGCGGTAACTGAAATAGAAAAAGATTAATTGCAGTTCCTCCCTTGAGAGCTAAACGATTTTCAAGGTAGGGGTTTCTATTGACTGCGTCGAGCAGAATAAGAAGATGCCAAACTTTTTCCAGTAACTCAGGATCAAAGCCTGTCTCGCGTGCAGCTTCTATCAATTCTTCTTTAGAAAATACCATGTGGCTCCTTCCAATTTTGGTTTATTAATATTTCGGGCACAATGAGATTCCATTCAGGTACAAACTTTTGTAATCGCGAGGCTTGCCTATAAAAATACTGCTTCGTTTTCGGCCTCAATTCTCGCAACGTATTCAATTGCTCATACGTTACCATAAATTGTTCTTTATGCAAGTCGAGGAAGAATCCAACCTTCGCAGCAACAGAGCCTTTTGCTAACAATCTTGTATACGCAATAACTTCAGCGATATTTAAATATTCTATACCTTCCAGCGAGCGCCAGGTTTCTTCCAATGACAAACCAAAAGCAGGTCGATCGAGAACATCTACAAGTGTTCGCTCCAGCGATGTAACTCGAAGAGGTATGCCTGCCCGGTTGATAGTTAAAACCGCAAACTCACCTTTTTTTTTCTTAAGCAGTTGAGCCGGTATATGAACTGCTTTGTATGTTATCCCTTGAAAAACAAAATGCTCACGATAAGGACGGCTGGTCAGATAGTACACAATATTGCTATATGAATATGCTTTTCCGTGTAACGCAAGTGCAGTATAGTATGCAATTATAGCATCATCTTTAAGCTTGCTTGCGACAAGATAGGGATCTACTGGATACGATGTTGCTGTGCCCTTGCCTTGAGCCTCAAACGGTATGGAGTAATACAAGCCCCGCCGAATTTTAATGATATGACCATGCTTTTCATGATAGTTTAACAAATTAGCGAGTGTTTGATGCGAAGCGATGTTTTTCTTTTTGGGCGACAAAAAAGCACGGAGCTCTTTTGTTGTGAAGATCCTGTGTGCATAAAAAAAGTCTTGCAAATACATATGCTACCTCCAAGTTGTTGATTTTTCGTTTAATTAATAGCAAAACTGGTAATTATCAGAAAAACTATCAATTAAAATAAAAAATGTCAAGAAAATAAATGCCGTCAAAATCACTCATTATTCGATCTTTCCAAATGTAGCTGCTTGTAAAACCGCGCTCCAGAGATAACTATACTCAGCCCAACAAAACAATCTGTTGGAAGTCGATGCCCCTTAACTTGCGCTTTACTGCGCGGTTTTAATCTGTTCATAGGAAATTCTAAACCAATCCATATCTTTTCTTTGAAGGATCCTAGGAACTATTTCATTGTAAAAAGCTTGTGACCAAAAATCCCTCAAAGGCAGTCTTGAGTTGAGGCTTTTTCGCATAACTACTATTTCTACTATTAATTACACGAAAAAGCATCAACTATCATGAGAAAAGGTTTCAAGTTGCGGCATCACAGCTTCTCGATCTGCCAGAAGGATTGTTTAATGGAGGGTGATGACCTCAAAATCATTTGATTAGGAGAATGAATAACATTATTCAACTAGAACAAATTTCACATCCATGAGGCTGGACTCCGGCAGGCCTGACAACTTCATTTTCCCTCGCGCCCCTGAAATTGCTGCTATCGCAGCGATTCCAGTTGAATGGCATGACTGGTGTTACCTATCCAAATCAGTTGATGATTTCTGGATCAATTAACACTTTTGGTGTTAGTTAAAGCAAAAACTAGCAACTAAAAGTAACACTGCCAAGCTGACAATTAAGCTTAATTTGCACGGCTTTTGCTACTACAAATTGCTTGATAAGAACAGAGGCAAGGGATAACTAACACTCAATCTCAATAGAAACCAGCAACTGATCATTTTAATATGTAACATCTTAATTTGCGCTTTATTTTCTTGTTGGTTTAGCAATTGAGAAAGTCCAAGTCATACCTTTTTTGCTGAGCTATGAAACTCCTGTGTGTGCAACCTAAATGTCTATTAAATATTCAGTTGATACTTTTTCTCTACTAATTCTATCGTTAGGTAAACGAAAAAGTCTCAACTATTATGAATGGTGCTAGGTTGCTGCTCGCTGGCAGCTCAATACCCAGAAACTCCATTTAATGGGCACACTCGCTAAATAATCATAGTATTGAAAAATAGTTGAATGCACAAAAGTCTCTCGAGTAAAACCCTTACTAGGTTATACTTTATCCTACTACTTTTGGTGTTAGTTGAACGAAAAAGTGTAAATTATTATGAGAAAGAGTGTCAAGCTACGGCCCATAGAGCCAGCTTCCCAACAAGCCAATTTAAGTGGTCCTGCTTGGCTTGCCATACAATCACCTCATTAAACCTACATAGCAACCAGAGTAAATTTCACAGCCATGAAACCCGAGCTCAGGCCTCTTATCCTAGACCACTATATCTTTCTTAGCAGGCTCTCGTGCCACTGTGTAAACGCTCACAAAAGTAGTTAATCCGAGACATTAGATTCGTTGCCACTTTAAAGTAGTTACAACAATCTCATCGTATCATCACTTGTGACAACACAGAATTCTCTACGTGAATTGACAAGCAACTTACACCACGTTAGATTGAATGAAAAACTTGTTTTTCTGCACTGAAAGGTTTCTCATGCAATTTCTTTTCGGATTTATGCTGCTTAACATATCTGCATTACTTGCAAATCAAGTACCGGAAAAAGACCTTTTAAATAATCTTTTAATTACCGTTGCCACCGATGATGCGTGGATTGAAAAGCTCAATCTTTGCGGTATTTTAAACAATGAGCGAAGGGACCTACCTGTACCATGCGAAGAACGGCCTCTCTTTCAGACATATCCTGAATTACAAAAATCAATCCCACACCTTTGTCTCGGATCACTACCTACACCTGTAGAAAAACTCACGAATTTGGGTGCCCATCTGAAAATACCAGCCCTCTATATCAAGCGAGATGATCTATCGGGAGCGATTAGTATGGACAATCTTTCCCACTTGTATGGCGGCAATAAGGTACGCAAACTTGAATTTCTTCTTGGTGATGCTCTTGCACACGATGCTAAAACGATATTCACTTTTGGTTGTGCTGGATCAAATCACGCCGTTGCTACTTCGGTATATGCAAACCAACTTGGCCTTAAGTGTGTATGCATGCTACAATCCCAACCTAACTCAAGAGTAGTTCGTCAAAATCTCCTCCTTCATCAAGCGTAC
Source organism: uncultured bacterium (assembly GCA_963710865.1). Taxonomy (GTDB): domain Bacteria; phylum Babelota; class Babeliae; order Babelales; family Babelaceae; genus PRDV01. Next base: position 9,149 of record CAVQBR010000001.1, read on the forward strand.
AATTCAAGGCTTTGTTTTTGTACTACTCGTGAGTTAAGAAAAATACAAACGCTTTGTGCCTGGCTGGATCATAAATATACGTATGGTGATTTTCCCTATATTATTCCTACGGGTGGCTCCAATCCTTTAGGAGCTCTTGGCTTTGTAAATGCTGCATTTGAACTACGCGACCAAATCAACCAAGGAGTTTTACCTGAGCCCGACTTCATTTATATTGCATGCGGAAGCATGGCAACAACAGTGGGATTAATGATCGGCTGTAAACTTGCAGGCCTAAGAACACATATTATCCCAGTGGTAATACAGCCGGTTATTTTACAAGACTATACTTCAGCTCTAAAAAAGCTCTATGCCGAAACGAGCAACCTCTTACATACCGCAGATCCCTCAATTCCCGAATTATTGCTTAACAACGAAGATCTAGTGCTTGCCTTGGATCAATGTGGTTCTGGCTATGCAGTTTTCAGCGAAGAAGGAGTCGCAGCAACGCGCATTCTCAAACAGCTTGAGAATATCAAGCTTGAAGGAACATATACGGGCAAAGCCTTAGCAGCACTCATTTCAGATGCTGAGAAACTCAAAGACAAAACCGTTCTCTTCTGGAATACATTTTGCGGTCTCGATTTTTCCGCACAAACGAGCAATACTTCGTACAAGCAGCTCCCTGTATATTTTCAGTATTATTTCGAGAAAGACGTCCAGGAATTAGACTCAGAGCTAATGCTTATGAATAACCGGTAGGGGTTATCTACGTTTAGAGCACCTTTTCTTTAACAGGCTCACTAGAGCCTCACGCCTCTGTGATTGCGCTACTTCTAATGCAGTCAAACCATGACATTTGATTGTTTTATCGGCGCCTGCTTCAAGCAAAGCTCTAACGATATCCTCATATCCTTGCTCACAAGCGACATAGAGCGAAGTTTTTCCCTGACACAGTGCATCTAAGTTTGCATTAGCTCTTATCAACAAGTTTACCAAATCGATCCTTTCCGCTTGTACAGCACTAAACAAAGGTGTCTTTCCCCTGTAGTTACATTCCGTGTCTGCACCTAGACACAGCAACAGTGATACAACTCCTGCATGATTATGTACGCAAGCAGCATGCAACGGCGAAGCTCCATTACACGTCTTGTTTATGTCTGCATGATGCGCCAACAGGACTTGAGCCACTTCTCTATAACCCATTTGAGCGGCTATAAATAAGGGCGTATAACCTTCAGGGCCGCTCTCTACCTGGGCACCCGCTCGTAATAACTTTTGAACCACTTCTTTATGGCCTCTTTTTGCAGCTAGATACAGTGAAGTCGCACCACAAAAGGCACGCTCTATCGATGCACCGGCTTGTAGCAAGCTACTAACAACTGCACTATGTCCTAACTCTGACGCAACATGTAAAGGCGATGCACCAATAGAAGTTCTATGCACACTGGCTCCAGCCTCCAGCAGCATCTTTACGATGACATTACATCCTCCTTGAGCAGCCATATACAAGGGCGGAATTTCTTTATAGTCAGCCTCTATCACCTCATCCTGCACAAGAAAAGAAACAATACTTGCAAAACCTAACTGAACGGCTGCAAAGAGGGGAGTTGCACCCTGATAGGGCCTTTGCCTGGCCCCAGCTTCGACTAACAATTTGACAACATAAGCATGGCCTTTTTCGGTTGCTACGTAGAGCGGTGTACAACCGCCAGGTTCCGCTGTGTCAAGAGCAACATCTGCTAAGATCAACACCTCTACAACAGAAACACGGCTATTCATCGCCGCCAAAAAGAGAGGTGTTCTTCCCCGTTCATCTCTTGTATTTTTATCGGCTCCTGCCAGTAAGAGCAGAGAGACTAAATCTACATCGCCATGTGCAGCGGCACGAAGAAGAACTTGTTCAGGAGCAAAGATCAGCCTTTTCTGAAGGACGACTCTGGCCCACATTCTAAACTCTTCTTTAACTAACCAGTGAATATAGTTTCTTACATCTAGGTGGAGGTCACCAAACCTGGTCAAATCCTCTTCACGTAGTAAAACTTTAAAAGCTGCATTTCTCTTCAAGATGTCTGTAGGTGAAAAAACAACTTGTGCGTCAGCCATTGCATAAAGAGCTCCTCCACAAAGCATCTCACCTAGTATGAAAACCCCAATTAACACATTCATGCAAAATTTCTCCGTTCAAGCGGAACTGCAACCTTTAGGGCGCAGAACAGCGCACGCTAAGTCCTCTGTATACTCTATTATATGAGAATGAGCTTGCAGTAAGGCGTACTGCTGTTTCGGCATTTTCTTATGATGGGGAAAATTATCTAAACAAGTTTGCGCTTACTAGTCTCGTTATTCCAAGTTTTTTTCTGCATATCTAGCTAAACCCCAATCGTTCGTCCCACGAATACCAAGAATATTCTGACCAACAAAATCTGCATCGCTATTTCAGGCTGTACGTTTCCGCCAGTCTTTTCAATTCTTAACACCCACATGTCAATTACGCCCCTTTGAGAAGTATCGGTTACCTCAATTAACTCTCTGTCAATATACTCTTCACCTATAGATAGTCAATATATTGATGTCATATCAAGGTATTTCCAAGGATATGTGTCCAGCGCGCAAAAAATGGATGAGTCTCATTTCCACTCTTATCCAGCATAATGGTATTGAGCCAAAAAGAGTTTGGCAGTTCTCATGAGTCTGAGCGCTTACATCTCACGTCATAATGCACTATATTCCGTAAAATGAGTAATCGCTTGTACAAAGAGGGTTTATCAGCAAAACTGAGGCTCACTCATTTCGAGCAATCCGAGCAATAGCTGCTCTAGATCAATATCAAGATACCCATTCTTTCGCGCTTCAAGAAGAAGAGACTTCTTATCAAATTTTGCTTTATAAGCCAGGAGTAATTTGACGATTTCAAGGTGACCATAGTGAGCAGCGATAAACAGGGGAGTCTTATCGTTGCACATCATATTGGGATCAGCCTTGTATTCAAGCAGGGATCTAACTACATTCGTCAGTCGTTCCTGGCATGCAAGAATCAAGGGTCTCAGCCCATCTTTACGACTTGCATTTGGATCTGCTCCCCGTTCAAGAAGAAGTTTAACAACGTCATCATGCCGATATGCAACTGCAATCAGCAACGCGGTTACACCGTCATCACGAGATGCATGTATGTTTGCTCCCCTTGCTAGCAGGACTAGTATCACATCTAAATGACCATACTGGACTGCAATTCGCAACAATCTTGAAATGTCAGTAGAACTTTCAAAAACATCGGCAGCATCTAACAAAGCTTCAACAACATCAGCATGGCCAATTTGGATAGCTGCATCCAACGGAGTCAAACCATCATGAGGCAGCATATCTGCTCCTCTATGCAGCAACAGTCGAACAACATCGTCATGTCCATGTTCGGCAGCAAGATATAATGCAGTCTTGCCCTCGAAGATCGAATCATTTGGTCTCACCCATTTGAGCAGCACTTCAACGGCATCTAAATGACCATACCGAGCAGCGCAGCAGAGTATAGTTCCGAGAGACTTACGCTCAATCTGCTTCTTCAGCAATACTTTAATAACCTCGGTCAGGCCATGCTTAGCTGCATGATGTAACGCCTTGACCACAGCATTTTCATGCACATCTTCATTAATCAATGATTCGACCATTTGTATCTGCCCCCTACGAGCGGCACTGAGCAACCGCGCTGATGGAATAATTGATCTATTGAGAGCAATCTTTCCAAAAAGCAATACGGCAATCACTTTGTCGTGCCCGTTTTGGGCTGCCCAATCGAAAGGTCGCAAGCTTTTATAAGCAATGGATCTATCAGCTCCTGCTACTAATAAGAGTGCTACTACCTCAGCATGACCATAATAAGCGGCAAACAACAATGGCGTCGTGCCATCAGCGCGAAGCAGATCCGGGTCAGCTCCATAAGTAAGTAATAATTTAGCTATACGAGCATATCCATATTGAGCAGCCAAACCCAAAGCTGTTGTTCCATCTCTCCGTGCTGCATCTGGCTCCGCCTTCATTTTCAATAATAGCTCGACAATATGAACGTGGCCATTTCCAGCTGCAAAAAAGAGCGCAGTCGCTCCATCAGGTCGTGCAGCATTTGGATCTGCTCCTGCATCGAGAAGTAGTCGAACTACTTCATAATGCCCATTTTCAGACGCAATTATTAAAGGCGTCGCTCCATTATTGCAAACACAATCTGGAAAGGCTCCCCGAGCAAGCAATTCCTTCACAACGCCATCATGACCATATTCTGCAGCGATAAAGAGAGGCGTAGGGCACCAGCTGTCTGGTTCTAGTTCCGCTCCAGCACTAAGCAATGCGACCGCGGCATCGATACAACCTCGAGCAGCTGCCACAAATAATGGCGTCATCTGTTGAGCAGACGATCGATTAACATCCACCTTACAGTCAATCAGAATCTGAGCAGCACTCTGATTATCTGAAAGAATCAATGCGGTCAGCAGGGGAATCTGATAGGGCTCAAGCAACTCGTCTAAATCACAGGTCATTTTATCAAGAGAAGCCATCAGAATACTACGCTTTACTCTATCAGGATTTGTCGATACTAAGAGCGACCAAACATCAGCGATCGTTTCTTCTGGGATAAACTCAGGGCTCTCAATTTTCACCATCCCTTCCACAAAGGGACAGGAGATCAACGATACAAGTACACCCAGTTTTAACATCATATAAACTATTTAAGCTTCCCTAAAAAAATACTAGGCCAATCGCAATTTTATTCGCATAAACTTCCTGAAAGAATGGAGTTGCATCCTGATTCTCCTTCTCATTTTTTCAACGAGGTAGAAGCAATTCAATGCATTCTAAGTTACTAACATCCCTGTAGGCTATTGGGCCATTTTAATCGTTTCAGCTTAACAGCAAGAAAGCACTGCACCTATCGTAGTTCATAAACTCTTGTTTTTTCAAACCCGTTATTGTTATGGTATCAAAAATGAACTCATCGTCAAGAATGGAGCAGTCAAAGAACATTCGATATTTTCCGCATCACCTACATCAAGCACTTTTAGAGCTAGGAAAGAGCAAGGATACCGCAATAATCTAGGGAACATCCTCAGTGCTTATCACACCTATGTAAACAAATAAAGAAGAAACTATCTCATTGCAAGGAAGACTCATGAACTTTTTTCTCAAGCATGCTCACAGCTTTTACCTAGGCTCCTTATTTTTCAAGATAAAACCTTCTAAGAGAGTTCGCCCAGTTCTGAGTCTTATACAGGTTGTGGAGAACTTATTCGTTTTCTAGAGGAACCTTCTTTGAAACCCATTCTTTAATAGTTCGATCCTCAAGATCAAATTGCACTCCAACGAGAATTATTCTTTTCTTGGAAGCGAGAAACCGTTGATAATATTTTTTTTCTTCGATCTGGCTTAGAGCCTGACCTGCGGTCGCATGAAATTTAAATTCAAAGACATAAATTGTAGAAAGCATATGAACTACGGCATCGATTCGACCCTTGTGAGTTGCAACTTCTACTTGAACATCCATACCTAAAAGGCTTAGAACAACATAGAAAATAGTCTGGTAATGTTCCTCAAGAGGAACATGAACCGGATAAGGGATTGTGGCCATATATGACTCAAGTATTTTTAAAAACAATGCTATATCGCCTTTTTCAAGCGATTCGTCCAGCGCAACAATCACCCTTTTAACAGCTGATAATTCTGTATGGGTTAGATTGGTTATTAGAAAATTAAAAAAAGAATCCTTAACTTCTTTGTTGGGGTAGGTAAGCTTGTAGTTTTGAGTTTTTTGATCAAAGGACTGAATTGTAAGATAACCGGTCTGCCAAAGAAGTGCCATTGGCTTTATGGCATCTATATCATATGACTTTGTATCTTCAGCATTAACCTCAGAGCCATCAACCTGAGATAAAGGTATCCGTTCTTTTTTGAGCAGATGGGTCAAAAACGTGGGAGTTCCAGTTTCAGCCCAATAATTAGCAAGTTCCCCATTGAAAAAGTAAAGAAGCACCGAATAAGGATTGTAAACTTTAAGTGACTCACCATCTACGGAAAGCTCCTCTCTAGTAAACTGATAACCGTTATACCAATCCTTCAAATCTGCAAGCAATTCTTCGACACTGGACTCATGTTTTTTTGCAAACTGAGCACTGTATTGAGAAAAGTTTTGCAGTAATTCCTTTTGAGTATAACCAAGGAGGGTCGCAGTAAACGGACTCAATGTAAGATCGTTTAAATTATTGAGCCCTGAAAAAATCGATGTTTTAGAAAATTTCGAAACTCCGGTAATACATATAAAACGCACATAATCAGACAAGTCTTTAAGGACGACGAAAAAGTCGTGGAGAACATTCCGACATTCTTCTGCAAGCGGCAAGTTGTCCAAATTATTAATAAGGGGATAATCATATTCATCAATAAGAATCACCGCACGATTAGTATGAGCCAAGCGTTTTACCAATGCAATGAACTTAGTTTTAATTGAAGGAGCGTCACTGATGCTAATACCATACTCTTGTGCGATGCTCAAGAGAGTCCATTCAATGTCTTTTTCCAGCTGATCAGGATGCTTCGATTTCATCGACGTAAAGCTTAGATGCACGACTGGATGTTTTGTCCATTCATACGAAGATTTTGCAATATCTAGATCATCAAATAAGCTACGATTACCCGCAAAGATCTCCTGCAATGTAGACAGGAGTAATGATTTACCAAATCGGCGGGGCCTTGCTAAAAAAAAACAGTCACCCATAGATAGCAGATTAAGAATCTGCTGAGTCTTATCAACATAAAGATAGCCACCTTCTTTTATACGAGAAAAAGACTGAATGCCTATTGGTAGAGGTTTGAGTGCCATAGTTTTTTACTCCAGTATTTACAAACACAGTATAGCCAAAAACTCAAACTTTTGCGAATGTCGCTTTCGAATGAACCAGTTATGTGCACTGAGGAGCACAGCTTTCAAACCGCAAGAAAAGCTTTGCGAGGATCCTGCTGCGATTCTTTTCCTTCGTTTAGCTGCTTCTGATAGATGCTCTCATAATCTCAAGCCAGAGGTGAGATGGCACACGTCAATGAGGCTCTTCCAAACATCAAAAAATCCTCGTCATTCGCCCTAAAAGATGATACTCTTCTGATCATAAAAAAATAACGCAAAATTACATCATGCTATCACTAAAACAAGGTTTTCTCCTTCTTGAAGTCTGTCTGGGCATTTTCTTGAGTGTGCTCATAAGTAGTACTCTTGCCTACTGGCACATGAGGATTCTTCACGCTAATCAGCATCTTACAAAACGCAGTCAAGCGCTCTGTCTTGCACGATCGCTTATAGAAGCATTCAAAGTTACACACAAGGTCCCAAAAAAAGAGAAGGACTATATCTTCAATTGGCAGATTACGCCCACTCGTCTTCCATCCTTCAAACAGGTAGCTGTCAGTGTTACCTGGAAATGGGGTAGGGTGGAAGAATCGGTACGCTTAGCAACAGGTATGATATGCTAAAAAAGGGAACGAGCCTTCTTGAATTTCTTATCTATCTTCTGAGCTGGACCGCTCTCCTGGGCCTTACCGGTTCTCAACTTCTCTTTTTTAAGAAGGCCAGCAATGAGCTGATGCGAGCAACTGAGCGCTCGATTGCTCAGGTCGTTGCCCTTCATCTTCTTGCAGATGACCTAAAGAAAGCAGATTCAGTGCAGCTCGAGAATGGGGTCATACTCAGCCTCGACGGTAAAACCTATAGATGGTTTCTTAAAGGCACGCGACTCATCCGGTCCTGTAGGAGGGGATTGATCCTTTCATCAAGTGTCATTGCAGATAACATCGCTTGCTTTTCATGCGTGAGAGAACAGACAGGACTGAAGGTAAAAGTTAATAGACTGGAACTCCTTCTGCCAAGGATAGTATGAATCTCTTGATACTGCTCTCCTTTTTTTTGGCATTGACGCAGTATCTCCCTCTGCTGATTGATCATCAACACTATGCACAACTGACGATACTCTCTCTGGAACTCCACCTACAGGATACGTATGCTCTTGAAGGGCTCCTTGCCTATGGCACTGCCTGGTATTATCAAACAAAGAGGGCGCTTCCTTTCAAAGAACAACTTGCCCCGGGGCAGATAGTAACAGTCGAATCGGGGGTAAAAGGAATTTGTGTGACTGCGCAGATACAGAAGAAAAAGGGAGGCACCATAACGGCTGTGCGGTATCTCGAACCACGGAGCAAATAATTGAAGGGGTGGATTTTCAAATAGTGGGTTTTGCGCTATACTGTATGATGATCTTGAAAAAATGACGTATCTTACCAAAAGGATTACCAATGAGAGTATTTTTATTGAAGGATGTCGAGAAAATAGGAGTTGCTGGAGAAATCATTAAAGCAACTGAAGGATTTGCTCGCAACTATCTCATTCCACAAAAGTTCGCCGTTGAAGTGACTGCTAAAAATGAAGCATCATTTAAACATCGGGTAAAAACGATTGAACACCGAAAAGAAGTTGTTGAATCTAAAACATCGATGCTTGCAGAAAAAATTAAAAGCACCGAGATCGTTCTTAAACGGAAGATTCATGACAATGATCAACTGTATGGCTCTATAAGCCCTAAAGAGATAGCAGAAGAACTAGCCAAGCAAGGTATTTCAGTCTCAAATAACCAGGTGATTATGGATAAAGGCATTAAGACAAAAGGTGTCCACACTATCGTTATTAAATTATCATCAAAACTACAACCAACATTGAAAGTAAAGGTGGTCCCTGAAGCCGCTTAATCCTCCTACCAAACAACAGTCTAAGCCGGCACTTGCTGAAAGGGTATTGGGTAGAAATCTTCCCTTTAGCATAGATGCCGAACGCGCCGTTTTGGGTGCTTTACTTCTGCATGATGGGTATCTTGATATCATCATCGAACTGTTAAAGCCTCAAGACTTCTATACCCCTGTGAACAGAACTATTTTTGAAGCGGTTTGTGCTGTAGCACAGGGAAGGCAGCGTCTTGATATTATTACGCTCCAAGATGAGCTTGAGAAAGCAGGGCAGCTCCAGCACATTGGGGGCATTGGCTATCTGCTTTCTCTTCAGGAAGATATACCAGCCGTTGGGCTTATTGAGCAGCATGCTAAAATCATCAAGGAGAAAGCGGTACTGCGGGAGCTCATTAGTTCTGCTACTCAAATTATCACAAACTGTTATGCGCAGAATAATAACGAGATAGAAAGCGTTCTTGATGAAGCAGAACGTATTATCTTCCAAATATCACAAAAGAGGGCGCAAGAGAGTTTTGTGCAGCTTAATATTTGGCTGAAGAAGACATTTGAGCATCTTTCAAATATTCAGTCTCATGACCGTGCTATCACGGGCACAGCATCTGGCTATAAAAAACTGGATGAGATGACCTCAGGGTTTCAAAAGAGTGACTTTATTGTATTAGCAGCACGACCATCGATGGGGAAAACGGCGTTAGCATTAAGTCTTGCCCGGAACGCAGCAGTACAAGATCAATGTGTTGGCTTTTTCTCTCTTGAAATGTCTGCAGAACAGTTAACTTTACGTCTCTTATCATCAGAGACGGGGATTTCTCATCAAAAGATCCGTAATGCTCAAATTAGCTCAGAAGAGTGGGTTGAGCTTACTCACGTTGCCGCTCAGTTTGGCACCATGAAATTATATATCGATGATACTCCTATGCAAACAATTATGGATGTCAGGGCGAAAGCTCGAAAGCTCAAGATCGAAAACAATCTGGGATTTTTGGTAATCGATTACTTGCAGCTGCTCCATGGGCAACGAGCCTACGAAAATAGGCATCAAGAAGTCTCAGAAATATCACGATCTTTAAAAGCATTAGCAAAAGAACTCAATATACCCATCGTTGCTCTTTCACAGCTCTCACGTGCTGTCGATAGTCGTGTGGACAAACGGCCTATGCTTTCAGACTTACGTGAATCGGGAGCTATTGAACAAGATGCTGACGTAATCATGTTCCTCTATCGCGATGTTGTTTATCACCCAGATACTGAACATCCCTCGATGGCAGAACTTATTATTGGTAAACAGCGTAATGGCCCTACGGGTACAGTTCATCTCCATTTTCAAAACAACCTTACGCTCTTTCAGGATCCGGAGGGGTAATGGTCATTCTTGGAGTCGATCCAGGATTCTCGGTAACCGGTTTTGGTATTATGAAGAAAGAGGGTGGCAAGACCTTTATTCTCGAATATGGTTCGCTACAACTTTCTGCCAAAGATTCTCTTTCTCAGCGCATAGGTACCTTTCATGCCTTTTTTACAACTAAGCTTGCAACCTGGCCAATACAAGCCCTTGCCCTCGAAACACCATTTCTCGGAAAGAATGCACAAAACTTTTTAAAGCTGGGGTACCTGAGAGGCATATTGTATCTCCTTGCAGATCAACACAAGCTCGAGCTCTATGAATTTACTCCCCGAGAAGTGAAAAAAGCACTTACCGGCTACGGAGCAGCAGAGAAAGAACAGGTAGCTCGGGTCCTTACACGAATGTTTCTTGGTCTCGAACTACCTACTAAACTAGATATCACCGACGCCTTGGCGGTCACGCTCTGTGGACTCTGGAAGTCATCCCAGCCTGTTCTGCCTATCCGGACAACGCTATCACATCCTCTTCTTGATTAATTGTATCTGCCTTTTCACTCAACGTATCAGCTATCCTCTTTGGGAACACTCTGTAGTTTTTTTCACAGAACTTCTTGCCACTGCTAATCATGATTGTTTTATACTAAGAACTTACATTCCGCAGATTCATTTACTACATCGGTTATGCAAGGTTAATCTGCCTGACAAGACTCTGCCATTCCTCTTTCTATCCGCATACATTTTACGAAAACTGATCGTCTTTCAAATGCTATGCCGTAAGCGATAATAGTCTGCACGCCCCGCTGAGTGAGTTCTTGCTGATAATTTTTTGCTAAAATTTGATCAAGAGCTTTTTTAGCTGCAATTTCAAGTGTTTCCTTTGAATCGGGTCGGACTTTTTTAAACTCTATGATAATGCCTGGCGAGCGGACATTTTTAGGAATGATCATTATATCATATCGTCCAAGGCCACTTTCTCTGTTTGATTTAATATCGTATGTGTCTTTAAGCATAACTAAAATGCCAAGCACAAACAGATGATAACTCCGCTCAGGCTCATCATTTGTAATATCAAAAGCACTCATACTATTTTCGACGAAACTTTGAAGAATGTCAGAAAAAGATTCAACATTTCCCTGAGTGAGATCTACAAGTAGTTTTTGAGCATCACCCGATAAAATGGATCCGCTGAAAATATCGGTTATCAGAGTAGAGAGCATGCTCAGTATCTCTTTATTTGGAATGACGAGAAACCATTCTTCCTTATCTGCCTTAATTCTCCTCTGTGAATAGGTTAAGTATCCAGAATAAAGAAGCAAACTCCAGACGAGGTTTGGTTTAGTGTGCAACTCAGGAAAAACGATCATTTCTTCGATTGGTTTAATAACCGGCTTATTCTGAAAAAGAAGCTCAAGGTCAGTCTTCATTGCTTCGGAACCTCCTCCAATGATTCTTTTAAGCAACAGATTATCACTGGTATTTGACCAGTAAGGTTTACACCGGCCATTATGAAAGACACATTGCAGCACGGACCAAGGATTGAAAATTCCTGCTGTTTCACCGAACATATATCCGTTGAACCATGCACGAATCTCATCACGTTTAGCTTCTAATTCATAATACTGTAATAGCTCATCGACTTCAGTTTGAGTAAAGCCAAATCTTTCTGCCATTCTTTCCTGAGTTATGTTAAGGACAGTCAGATTGTTAAGACCTGAAAAGATGCCTGCCTTTGCAACTGCCAAATTGCCTGTAATTACTCCTTTTTCAAGATTGCTTTGATCTTTGAATGGTCCAGTTAATAGGCCTCTGACAAAAGCTATAATTTCGTCATAAAAACCATGAAGGTATCCTGTTTGAACGGGGACGTCGTACTCATCGATGAGCAGTATAACTCTTTTCTTATGATAGCGCGCAAGCATTTGCACCAGAAAGCTCAATGAAAACTTTAGTTCAAGTTTGGTAGCTTTCCTTCCACTGATTCTCTCAAAAAGGCTTTTCTCATCATCGTCTAAAGTTGCTCCTTCCAAAAGGTAGGTATGCTTTTTAAATTCTTGAGCAATAACATAGTGAAATTCTTCCAGCATACCAACAAAATTAGTCTCAATGATTTCTTTGAATGTGATAAAGATTGTCGGAAAGGCACCTTGTAATGCACGATATTCTGAGAATTTCCAAATCTCCGTATCGACAAAAAGGTGTGCATTGCTCGACTCGGAAATAGTATAAAAGTAATAGAGCATTGAGAGGTTGAGGGTTTTGCCAAAACGGCGAGGACGGGGAACAAGAATTGCTTTGCCGCTTTCTTGAATATCTTGTATAAGGAGAGTTTTGTCTACATAGTAATTATTGCTTTCTCGTAGCTCTTTGTAGTCCGAGAGTCCAAGAGGAAGGAGTTTTTTCATCGCAAATCCTTGTATTTATATAATCAAGTATAGGAAATACTCATTCATTAGACAAGACTTAAAAAAATAGCGCTAATGCATAAAGGGAACGGTGAGATTGCTCAAGCGATTATAGAGCCAATAAATATATAGCATATTGGTTCCCTCGAAGTCAACAAATTGTCCAAAGCTTCTTTAACTTCATGATGTGCTGTACAAGCAACTAGAAAGCAACTCTTTCTTCCAAAAAACGCTTGCCATGAAGCAGTTTTTAAACTATTCAACCCTGCTAAACTATATGGTAAGAAACCTGCTTGGCAGAAAATATAGTTTCACAACGTCACAAAAGGGGCATTCATGAAATACACCTATTTCGTATTGTTAGCATTGGCCAGCTCAACGGCTTTACAGGCTAGGTTCAAAAAGCTGGGTCAAGAAAACGTAAACCAGGCTACAAGAGTTGAATTTATACAATATCAGGTACAAGAACCTCTCCCAAGCAAAGAATATTCTGGATACCACGCATATATACATGCTGCAAACATCATTGAATATATTCGAGGAAAACGTTACGGTGTACCCTTTGCTCCTTCACACACTCAATACTTTTATAACGAGTCAGCACCATGGCCCAGGATGCTACTGCAAGCACGCTTGCAGCGCTATTTGGTGGAGGCATTATTGAAAGAGCTTGCAGGCGTAATCTACGAACCACTCGGATATCATACGCGAGATGGCGTACCTGTGCTTGATCTCGAATTAGAAAATGCGGTACTTAGATTTGAAGATCTAGGAATGTTTAGACATGACGTACCCGAAGATACCAAGAAATCTATGAGAGCTGCCGAGAGAATAATCCCCGGCGTCGCATCTGCCCTTCTTAAAAAAGGGATTACAAATGTCAGATTTGAGAGAGAAGAAATCCGCCGTCTATTTATTCACGAAGCAGAAAAACTAAGAGAACCTGCTGTTGGGGCAGCATTTGATACCCTCTTTCCAAAACTAACTACTATTAATCTTTCGGCACAGGAAAATCCCACACTTTACGACTGCAAAAATCTTATTCCCTATGACCTTAAAAGCCTGGTAGGCCCAATAGCAGGCGACTCTTCTCATACCCTGAGCAGTGCATTCTCCGACGTCAAGTGCTACAGCTCCGAGTATTCTCCCACTCTGGACAATCGCTCACGAAATTGGGTTCGTCGGGTAAGAGGCCCAAGCCTTTACACCGATTTAGAAATGTCTAGAGAGCAACAAGCAAAGGGAAAGCTATCGGTTAGCTTTGTGTCATTTGATGGCTCGTGGATGTGCTGTGTTACTGAGCAATGGTGCAATAAAGTTTGCATACACGTACTCGATCCACAAAATATTGACCGTAAAAATCAAAGCGAAATTCAACGGCTCATTTGCGAATGTGAGAAACGTTGCGACTTCTGGGATTGCTGGGTGTATACGTGATGGGTCTTCATACCCGTCAATAAATATCGAGGCCTCGACGTGCAATCGAAGCCATACTAAAAGGAAAGCCCGATGAAATCGAAGCTTGTTTCTCAACTTTAAAAAAGAGGTTCTTCATGAAATACACCTATTTTTTGTTGTTAGCATTGGCTAGCTCAATTGTACTCTCAACTGTACTATGGGCTCAGCCCACAAATGACCCGCTGGAAGAAGAAAACATAAACAAGGATCCAAGAGTTGAATTTATACAATATGGGGTACAGGAACCTCTCCCAGGTAAAGAATATTCTGGATATCACGCATTTATGCATGCGGCAAATATCATCGAATTTGTCTCAAAAAACTCTTCTGGTATACCTGCTCCCTTTGCGGCTTCTCACACTCAATACTTTGATAACGAGTTAGCAGCATGGCCCCGCTTGCTACTGCGACCACGCTTATACGCTTACCTGAAAGATGCGTTATTAAAAGAGCTTACGGGCAGTACCTTGGTACCGTTTAGCAAAATTACCAAGGAACACAAGCGAGTTCTTCCTCTCGCCTTAGAAATTGCGGTACTTTCATTTGCTGGCATATCAGTAGATACCTGGGAATCAATACAAGCTGTCTCTGGAATAATTCGCGGTGTCGCATCTACTATGATTGGAATTGGAGGCACGACCCCTCGATTTGGGAGAGAAGAAATTCGCCGTATATTTGCAGACCACGAACTACCTCTAGGTGATTTTGACAACCTTTTTCCAAAACTCACTACTATAAGTGCCTCTGCACAAGAAAATCCTGCACTTTACGATTGTAAGCATCTTATTCCTTCTGACTTTATAGAACTGAAGGACTATGCAACATCCGACACTTCTTTTCCTCTACGCAAGTCACTCTTCGACAGCGAGTTCTTTTGCTTCGGATACCCAGCTTCAATGAGCGAAGATCAAACTTTGGCTAATAACATACAATGGATGCGCCTTAAATCCTATCTGTTCTTGACATTGAAACAGGTCATCTTTATCTCATTTGATGGCTCGTGGATGTGCTGTCTTATTGAGAAGCAGAAGGGCAAAATTCGTATACACGCACTCGACCCCCAAAACATCGACAGAAAAAATCAAAACGAAATTCAACTGCTCATTCATGAATGTAAAGAGCATTTGAGACATATGGCTATGTGCAAGTCACAGCGAGCTGACTCGGATGAAAAAGAAGCGCCACTGTACTTCGATGCACCGGATGCGCACCTCTCTCTGGAGGAACTTCCATCGATAGAACAGATCTTGGGAAGAGTTCCTGATCATATACAACTCATTCTACAGCAGTTGAGACCGCATGAGCCGGGTACAGATAAAACTGAGCTTACAAATGCATTTCTGTTTCACGGACCTAGAGGAACGGGAAAAACGACCCTCTCTCAACGCATCGTTCGCGAGGCAGGCTGTCTTAGCCTCTATATTCGCTGTGACCTCAGAGTCTGTTTTGGTTCAGCTAAAAAACTGCCAATCGATACATTATTTAAGCAAGCAGTTGCCCTTATTAAGACTACCGGCAAACGAGTAGTGATTCTCATTGATAACATCGATGGTCCTAACAGCCCAGAAAATGATATTCTAATTAACTATTTGGATCAACATAAGAATAATGAAAACCTCTTTGTCTTCGCTACTGCCAACGATTTATCCAGGCTCGACGAATCTCTCGCAAAGCGGTTTGTCCAGATTGAAATTCCTTTACCCGATTATGCCGCCCGAGAGCGCATTATTCGCTATTACCTCAATAAAGCAAATGTTGAAATCTCAGAAGAGTTTCTCAGGTTACTACTTGGCGCAACCGATGGTTATAATAGTGATGAAATCGCAGATTTCATTTGGAAAGCAAAAGCTGATATCGGATTGACACCAGTGAAAGAGGTCTCTCTATTATTTCGAGCAAACCAGTTCGATTTTAAAAATAGATCTCTAGCAAGCAACCTTAGCCATCTTGCTTCACTCCCCTTAATAGCGCTCAATCATGCAATAGGGGTATATAAATATACCGACATTGAAAGGCATTTGTATGCTCGCTGGCTGGCTCAATCTGAATCCAAAAACAAATGGCAGAACTCCGGAAAATAGGTCTGCTAGGCCTACAAACCCTGAGCGCGTAAAGAGAAAGTGTATGCTCCCCATTGAAGGTTAGCCAGCAGACTAAAGATTCTTTCTCGCTATCTCGCGTCGTGCAACCGGATATCGATAGCCGAACTTTGCGATAGTTTTGTCGCATTTTGCACAAAGGGATATAGAAAGAGTTCTTGATGAAGCAGAGCGAATTATCTTCCAAATATCACAAAAGAGGGCACAAGAGAGTTTTGTGCAGCTTAATATTTGGCTTGACCTTTGAGCATCTTTCAAATGTTCAGTCTCATGACCGAGCTATCACGGGAACAGCATCTGGCTATAAAAACTGGATGAGATCACCTCTGAGTTTCAAAAGTAGGATGACCTTTCGTCTCTGTTTTAAAAAACAGAGTTTTCAGGTCATAACGAAAACCAGAAATAAAGGTTCTCCGTGAAATACACCTATTTTTTGTTGTTAGCATTGGCTAGCTCAACGGTGGGTTGACCCGCTGGACCAAGAAAACATCCAAGATAGGCAGCTAAAAACTTTTACATAAAAACATCAATTTTTCAAGAAGCGGGCCCAATCGCATTTTGCGATAGCTTCGTCTTATTTCGCACAAAAAGTCGCCTTGCTTTTTTTCAAAATATATGTTTATAGTTAAATGTTGAGCTTATTCTGAAGGGAGAGAGTATGAAGGTTTTACAGAAAGCTCACGAACTAGACTTTGGTGCTCTGCACCAAAGTTCTGGGTCAAGGGCATCACTTTGTGATGAAGATATTCTTGCATTGCAAGACTATTTTCTGACTACAGGGTTACATATCTTACGAGTTCCGAATGCAGTTGTCGGTCGCATGTTGATCGATTCATTCATCAACAGCTCTGGACATCGCGTCGGGCTCCTCAGTACAGACTATGTGCCAAGAAATTATTTCAATGTATACAATGACCTGCTTATGCAGCAAGCACTCATCTGCGATGGCGGCATAGAAGATTATGTGCTCACCTCTGCGTCGTGGGATATCCTCGTTATAGAAGGCACAGAGGAACTTTTGAGTTCATCATGGTATGGGCACTTTGAGCAATTACTGATTGATTATGAGATCATTGCGAAGGTTCCAGTCTTTGTCCTTCTTAGCAAGTAGTGGCAGCAATGCGTATTTTTGCATTCATCGCAGCAACGACGCTCGTATCTCATTGTTATACAATGGATCAAACTCTAGTGCTTACAAAAAAAGAACCCGCCTTAGCATTTTTTGATGTAGGTCAAGGAAGCTGTACGGTCTGCAGAGACTATAATCATGCTGTTATAATCGATGCGGGCAGTTTGCAGTTGAGCCATCGGCCGAAGGGCTCTAAGCAGCGCCAGATTGAAAAGATCGTCGAATTTATGAGCACTGCCAAAAACATCTTGATCATAGTCAGCCATGGAGATAAAGACCATTACAATTGGATACCTGAGATAGCAAGAAAGCTGCCGGAATCCAAGAAAATCAAGCTCCTCCTTGGAGGCACGGAAAATGACTATCCAGCCGAACAACCAAAAGCATTGCGTGCTTTAAAAAATCTCATCGATTTAAAGCAGAGGGTTAAGGGCAAGTATGTTTCTGAATTTGAATCGCAAAAAGAATTGCGCAAATACATAGAACCTTTTATTCAATTGATCTCTGCATCCGTCGACGAAAAAGTCGACAAAAATGATCACAGCGTTGTCCTCAAGTTAAACAACAACTTTTCAGCACTGATACCCGGCGATGTAACCGGGAAGTTGCTCCAGCAACTCACTGACCTGGGCATTTCTATAAATTCATCAATTGCTTCAGCCCCTCATCATGGATCAAGCAAACATGACTCGAACAGCAAATCGTTTCTTGAGGCAGTTAATCTTCAATGGCTTATAATAAGCGCAGGCTTGCATAAAGGGTACTACCACCCTCATGGGTCATCCGTTAAGCTAGCAATAGAGCACATGGATGAACACGGCACGCAGCAAGTAAGCCCGCACACCTTTACCTATTATCCAGATGATGGATCAATCGATTCAGAAGATTTCAAAAGTTGCATAGAGTTCCAAGATAGATTTGTGACTGGTGTAACCACCCACCCTATATTCAACACGGTCGATTCAGGTACGATAACGTTTACTAATCGCAAGTTCTTACGAGCTACTCTGGAAAAGACTAATTCTGTAGGCGAAAGCAGAAAAGAGTGCATTTTGCAATCTTTGAGAGAACCAGTCTTGCCATTTAATAGTATAACTTCTCTCAATCTAAGCGGTGTCGCATTTACTAATCTGGATTGTAAAAAGCTTGATTCATTACCACCCACTTTAAAACGTCTTAATTTAGCCGATAATAAGATTAGGCGGGCTGGATTTAAGCTAATATTTCGCTTATTGCAAAAACAAAAAGGTAAATTTACGAAAACTATAGTTAATGGTCAAAAAAGGCCGCTTCTCCTGCCGCAAGTCGCTGGTGCAGAGATCCTTAGAGATCATGGAGATGTGTACATTAAACATGTCAATGACTGCTCAGATAAAGTAATAGCTCTGCATGATGATGAGATCAGGTCTATAACTTTCTTCCCCCAAAGAAATGTGTAGAAGAAGAATCAGAATATTGATCCGAGAGCGATAGCAATGAAGAGGAATCAGAGTCCAGCTCAGATGATCATTCCCTGAGCAGCTGTTGTGGGCTGGTTCACAGAAATGCATCAATAACTTCAAAGCTACCGGGCAACTTCCAAGAAAGTAAACAAAAATAGAGTATATAACTTCCTTCCCCAAATATGCAGCTGCCGCCAAGTTCGGACTTACTGCTAAGAACTGTAGGGGAATTAGATCTTTGCCTCACAATTTAGGATATCTTGATTTAACACAATGACCGCCTTAATGACTCCGGCTGGCAGGGGATCATCAAATTGCTAAAAAATACATAAAGTGCCAATTATTCTTGAGCTTAGGGCGAGGCCCTCCCCATCTCCTTTCACAAAATATGAAGAAACATTGGCAGCTCGTCACCCATGGAGAGATTTTCATGAACTACACACCCGACGAAGAAGGTTCAGGCGATGAGTCAGATAACGACTGTGAAGGAAATTGAATCGATAATCTCTTTTCCCAAAAAGGCACTCAACACAAAACAACAGTCTGAACTATTCATTAAGCATATTTTCAAGATTCTCAATACCAATTCAAATTAACTCATTGCACAAACAGAGAGAGATACCAAAGAAAAGTACACTCTTCTCTTACCACATCTATGCTCATTTCTTGGTACCTCTTTGGTTCACCCATCTTCGCTTAAAACCATTAAGCTTCAAAGGGTTTTGGCTCCTCATCTCTTAGCAATGACCAAATCGTTCACAATGAGCATTAAGTGTGAAACTGGACGAATAACCAGCGCTCTTCGAAAAAATAGAATATTTTCAGTAAGCCTTTGCTTGGTGAAATGAAGGGTGATACAATTAGACCATTGCTATAACAAAAATCTTAAAAAGGACATTTATGAATCATTACTTCATTGCACTTACTTGCCTTGTAAGCAATTCGCTGTTTGGGGAAACCCTGGTTCATCCTGGAAGCGATCATGATACTTATTTACAACAATCGCCGAAGGATATCAGCCGAGCTAAGGAACTCATTCATGCACATCCAGCTCAGTTTCAGATAACGCCTCACGGCCTTTCAGGGCATACCGATTGGATAAGCTCAGTTTCTCTGACGCCAGATGGCAAGTGGGCTCTAACTGGATCATACGATGAGACTGCACGACTCTGGGATCTTACACATCCAGACAATGCTCCTCGTATCCTTTCGGGACATACCGACAGGATAATCTCAGTATCAATTACACCCGATGGCAAATGTGCTTTAACTGCATCTTTGGATAAGACTGCGCGATTCTGGGATCTTACAAATCCAGACAGTACACCACGTGTTCTTTCTGGGCATACAGCTCTGATAACTTCAGCAGTTCTCACTCCAGATGGCAAGTGGGCTTTAACTGGATCTTACGATAAGACCGCACGGCTCTGGGATCTGACGAAGCCAGACAGCGCCCCGTGTGTCCTTTCAGGTCATGCCGACTGGATAGTCTCAGTATCGATCACACCAGATGGCAAGTGGGCTTTAACCGGATCTTACGATAAGTCCGCACGGCTCTGGGATTTGACGAAGCCAGACAGCGCCCGATGTGTCCTTTCAGGTCACGCCGGCTGGCTGATAGACTCAGTATCGATCACACCAGATGGCAAGTGGGCTTTAACTGGATCTGACGACAGGACTGCTCGGCTCTGGGATCTTACGAAACCAGGCACTGCTCCACGCATACTTTCTGGCCATACTGGTCGTATATTCTCAGTAGCTATCACGCCAGATGCAAAGTGGGCCTTAACGGGATCTGACGACAAGACTGCTCGGCTCTGGGATCTTGAAAAGCCAAACAGTGCTCATCGTATCCTTTCGGATAACTTTATATACGGAGTAGATCTAACACCGGATGGCAAATGGGCCTTAACTGGATCTGGTGATCACGCTACACTCTGGAATCTTGAAGATCCAGCGAGTACTCCTCGATTACTTTATGGGCATACCGGCAATATAAGCGCAATAGCTCTCACGCCAGATGGCAAGCGGGCCTTAACTGGATCTCATGATAACACTGCACATCTTTGGAATCTTGAAAATCCTCCCCCCCGTGCTCCTCACGTCCTTTCCGGCCATACAGACGGAGTAAGCTCAGTAGCTCAGACACCAGATGGCAAATGGGTCCTAACTGGATCTTGGGATGGTACTGCACTGCTCCGAGATCTTACAAATCCAGACAATTCTCCGCGCATCCTTTCAGGACATAGAGGCGGGATACGTGCAGTAGCTCTAACGCCAGATGGCAAAAGGGCGCTAACTGGATCTCAGGATCATACTGCATTGCTCTGGGATCTTGAAAATCCATCGAGTACTCCTCGCGTCCTTTCTGGACATACAGACGCAATATGCTCAGTAGCTCTCACTCCAGATGGCAGGTGGGCCTTAACTAGCTCTTGGGATAACACTGCACGGCTCTGGGATCTTGAAAAGCCAAACAGTATACCTCTTGTCCTTTCTGGGCATACAGATTGTATCAGATCAGTAGCTCTGACACCAGACGTGAATTGGGCCTTAACTGGATCTTACGATAACACTGCATGGCTTTGGGATCTTGAAAGGCCAACCACCAGGCCTAGCCTCCTCCTTTCTGGACATACCGGAGCGATACTCTCAGTAGCCCTGACGCCAGATGGCAAGTGGGTCCTAACCGGATCTGGTGACAAGACTGCTCGGCTGTGGGATCTTACGAAACCAGGCACTGCTCCACGCATACTTTCTGGCCATACTGGTCGTATATTCTCAGTAGCTATCACGCCAGATGCAAAGTGGGCCTTAACGGGATCTGACGACAAGACTGCTCGGCTCTGGGATCTTGAAAAGCCAAACAGTATACCTCGTGTCCTTTCAGAACATACCGACTGGGTAGTATCAGTAGCTATCACACCGGATGGCAAATGGGCCTTAACTGGATCTGCTGACAAGACCACACGGCTCTGGGAATTAATTCCGTCCCTTGATAAGGTTCAAAAAATTATTGTGGCGCGCGAAGAGAATTGAAGGTACGATATAACTGCGCCTTGAGCTTTGCACTCAAGGCGAGTTATTCCTGGCATTCCCATTGCAGTTATGTACTATGAATTATTAGGTTGAAACTCTTCAAGCATGTTAATTCGATCACTGAACGAGCCCATCAAGAAAGTCTCAACAGAAAGCAAACTCACCTCGAAGAGGGAAACTCGCCAGACCCAACCCAGCTTTGAATAATCGGACTGAGTTATTTTCGCATAGATTCCCCTAGTGCATTGATATTCTCAGGATGTGCAAAACTAGTCGAACGCCCCATCTCTGAGATCTTTGAAGGTGTCCCAAACTTTCAAGAATTACAACTTCTGGCAACTACCCATCAAAAACAAACAAGGACGATGAAGTCAGTGAGCCGCGGAGAGCAGAACAGGCTACTTACTTTGTTCGAAGCACTACACAAGCTTAAAGCTAAAGGCGCCTTTTTCTTTTTTCGGCTGAATATCTGTCATCAAAAAGGTACATTTACTTGCTGAATGCTTGAGTGTGGACGAGCGCTTTTTTAACATGCTCATAATCGCTTCTGCCTCAGTTGAAGAAGCTCTCGTTGCTTGCATGGCGTTGATAATAACAGGGACAATTACCAGCTTTTTGATTGCATGTTTGTCTACAGTTATCTGAAACAAAGCACTGCGATCGTTATGCAATTTTTTATCAAGATAGTCATCTATAATATCACCAGTATCATACATAATAACCTTACCTTTGTAGATTTCAATTGGTTGCAGAATATGAGCACTATGACCGTGTATAATATCCACACCAGCATCAATAAGCTGATGAGCATATGCTCGATATTCCTTTGTAGGATATTCCCTCATATTAGGCCCCCAATGGATAGAAAGAATAAGAATATCCACCGTTGGCTTTATTCGCTTAATCAGCTTAAGAAGAGATTCGCCTTTTTTTATGTTTACATAGTTAGTGCCAGGTTTTTCTTGCGTAGCAACCCATGTCGGTTCATTATCGGTTGCACCTATAATGCCGATTCTAATGCCATTTTTGGCAATAATCACCGGTTGCTGAGCTTCAGTTACATTATTTCCCGCCCCAACATGCGAGATCTTTGCAGCATTAAGAGTCTTAATTGTTTCTTGCATTCCTTCGACAGAGAAATCAAGGCTATGATTATTTGCAAGATTTACAACAGTTATCGGACCTTCTTTAAGCGTCTTCACCTTATCGGGATCTGCCTTAAAATTGAAGGCCTTGGGTACACGCTTCGTACTCGTCGTCAGGGCAGTTTCCAAGTTACCCAGAGTAAGAGCATTTTCCTTAAGAAGAGGTGCGATAGTACCCCAAGGATAAGCATATGAGCTCCTTGTAATCTGTTCATTTACGGCGCGTCCAAGCATCATATCGCCCACAAAGCCTATTTGGACTTCATCGAGAGCATACAGAGGAAGGAAAAGAGCACTGCACATAAGAGCGTATTTCATCAGAGAGAACCTGGTAAATAATGTTTTATACTCTCTCAGCGTATAGTAATTTGATGAAAAAAAACAAGAGAAGAGTCGCTTTCATTAGTCTTCGACTAGCCCAAAAAACCAAATCCGCATGGGGAATTAGTATTAAAATATTGACAAGCACGACACGGCAACGCTAGGATGCATACTAAGATACGTAAAGGAGTTTCCATGAATAAAATGTCGAAAACAATACTCTTGCTTGCCGTGCTCTTACATTCTGAAAGCTCTTTTTGCAAACTGATAGCCAACACCGCAAAAAAGGATCAACCAACTGCGCGGTCGAGGAGACGATTAATCAAGCTTGAGAAAAAGGCAGCACTGTGTGCAACACAGATGGATTGCGCACGCGAGAACAAACAGTATCGCACACGTGCGGATGTCCGATTAGTTCTCCCTATTGATACTCAGATGGCTTATCCTTTACGAGGCGGCTTCTGAACACAATCACATATGAACCATCTACTGTGCCCTAGCACTCGCTAACTCTTTTAGCAATGCTTCTGAACGTAGGACTATTCAGCCCTACTGGCCAAGTGCTTCAGTATTTGGATTCAGAATACGAAGATGATGCATTGAGAAAAACATGAGACAAAATAGGGTGAAACATGATACTAATTCAAACCCTTGATTTAGCACAATAGACTTGTTTAGACTCAGAATGAGTCAAGTTTATTTGGCAACCTAGGAAAGTCAAAGAAAGCGAAGTC
This sequence comes from uncultured bacterium, assembly GCA_963710865.1. Classification (GTDB taxonomy): domain Bacteria; phylum Babelota; class Babeliae; order Babelales; family Babelaceae; genus PRDV01. The sequence continues at coordinate 33,010 of CAVQBR010000001.1, forward strand.
ATCATAGAAATTTTGAAGTTACAAGTATGTTCAAAAAGAGGAGTGTTAACATGTTACACCTGAACCAGTATAAAAAGTATTTTATGCTCATGGCCGTATTGGCTATTAATGAAAGCGTTGCCAAAAATGAAGGGCCTTTTAAAGTAGTGCGAACAGTGAATGTCGGTTATCCGCAGAATAAACTGCCAACCCGGGTTCTTATCAATGGAGAGCCAAATCCCTGCTATTTTCAGCAAGAAGTATTTAATGCTTCTACAACCATACATCATGGGGCAGCAGTTGAGCCAAGTATTGCGGTAAACCCAAAAAACCCACATAATATTGTCACCATTTGGCAACAAGATCGAATAGACAATTCGGGCTCCCTCGAAATTGGTATTGCTTACACTTTTGACAATGGCGAAACATGGAAGAGGACAGAAGTTCCCTTCCAAATTTGCAATGGGGGCATCATCCAGAGAGCCACTAACGGCTGGCTTAGTTTTTCTCCTGAAGGCAAACTGTTTCTCTCTGCACTTGCTTTCAATGCCTCACCATCTTCACAAACTCAAAATCAAATCGCCGTAGTAGTTTCAATTTCAGAAGATGGAGGAAAGACCTGGAGCCTTCCTCAATCGGTAGTTCAAAGCTCATATACACTGAGCGGACCCTTTTTCTTACCTGTACCAGACAAACCCTCAATCACCTCAGATCCTAATCATCATGACAATACATATGTTGTATGGGACCAGCAACCAAATGGCGACCTTTTTTATGTACCTACCTTTTTCAGCCGCACAACCGATGGCGGTAAAACATGGACTCCTGGTGCCTTGTCATATGATTTGTTTCCAGATTTATGCGCCCAAGGATTAAGCACCTGTGATCCTGCTTTCTTAGCCCCTTTTGGTGAAGATGCACCAGGAGAAGAAACCTATGATAACGCTATCGTTGTTTTGCCAGAAGCACAACCTTGTACCAAACAATGGCAAAAAGACCACTTTGGCAATGATGCAAATAAAGAAAAACGGTTTAGCGGACATTTGTTAAACTTTAAGCAGCGCATCTTTCCACCGGCAAATGCCACGGCTGAAGAATATTTTAATGATAATGGACCGCTCACCTTTTTCTTTTCTCTGATAGATTTTGCTGTCGTTCGCTCACAAGACCAAGGCGCTAATTGGAACGGCACGGCCACAGTCGTTATCCCAAACACCGATTTTGCTGGTAATGCAGGAGCAGATTTTATTATGCCTTTAGTTTACACTGGGGGCTATACATATGATGTCAATGGCAATCCTGCAGGCGGAATGGGCACTCTTTTAAGAACAGCTGCTGAAGGAGTTAATCTGGCAGCATCGTATAACGCAAACCGCAAGAACGGATTTTTGTATACTGTCTATCAAACACCTCAATTTAGATCCGATTTTCTGCCACAAATTGGAATAACCACATCGCGCGATGGAGGCTATACGTGGTCTGAGCGGGTACGCATTAATCAAACACCGCAAAATGCACCAAATCCGCAGGCATTTACACCTTTTGTAGCGGTAACTAAGGACGGCTATGTGGGAATTCTCTATGCAGATTTGCGAAATGATCCTGTAGCAGTTCCCAACACCAGCGCAACCACACTCGTGGATGCATGGCTTGCCATCTACAAAGAAGTAAAAGATCCAAAAGGTGGCAGCACTGGTATAGGGTTAGATTTTGTGCAAGAACTACGTCTTTCACCACAGTCCTTCATTGCACAAAATGGTCCTACAACAAACACAGGGGTCATGATTGCCGGAGATAATTGGTTCTTAACGACTCACAAAAATACTTTCTATGCAGCATGGACTCAGTCTACTAATGGACCTTTTACTCCTGCAACACTTTTTTTCAGTGATCCTGCTAACAATGCAACTGTTTTCCTTGACGACAACCTCAGGCAATTGCCAATCGTTAGCATTATCGAATTTTGCAAAAAGGGTGAAGAAAAACAATGAGAGCAGGGTGATTGACCCTACAAGCGAGGAGGTCTTTAACAAGATCTCCTCACTCATTTTATTAGAGGGAGGGCATGAAAGGCTCATCCCTTTTACTAACACTAGCATTCAAAGCGAATATCCTATTAATTCAAATTGACTTAACACATGAAGCCTCCAAGTCACTCGAATAGATTGCCAATTTGCCAATCTGATTACTAACTAGACTAATTCAAAAGAAAAACTCTATTTCATCACTGATCCCAGAAAAGAATCCCATTGGCAAGGGGCGGGCTACTTGCAAGATGACAGACAGTCACGCTTAATTCAAGCTTTGGCAGACTAGAAGCTACTTTGAATATCTCTTATCGTTTAACTATAGCACATCGCGTACCCCTAAGAATTTTCAGCCAATTTCTTGAAGGCTGAGCCGTATTTCTTAACAAGAGAGTCATAGAGCTTCTGGAGTTTCTCTTCCTCATTGACCGCACCCTTATCATTCGCCTTCCTTAAAGGTTCAATAATCAGGCGATTTCCGTCCGTTTTGACACGGAGGCTAGTTGTCTCAGAGATATTCAACAACTCCAAAATAGGCTTGTCGATAAGAAGAGCAAAACTATTTCCATATTTCGATAACTTTTTAATCATGAAGGCTCCTTGCAAGGTAAGACTATGCGAGTACTGAGCATACCAGGCCCCCTACAAAATACAAGTCTTTGTATGCACATTAATACATCTCTCGAAGAACTATGTAGAATCAAACACTATGCAATGTATATACGAAATACTTACAACATCATAACAATATCACAACAAACAAGAATCGCAAATCGGCTTCTCAGCGAGGCTTTGCACGCAAAAAGACCTGTTCGACGCAAGAAATTGCCATCAAACTACAGCCTTACTTAACACTAATATCTGATAGCAAACCAATAGGCATCCTCACCCCAGGCGAGGATGCCTCCAAAAGAGCCCCCTAAGAAGCTCCGCATTTGCTAGAAGGACGTATCGATACCTATCACAAGCCAGAGACGGCAAATATGCGAACAACAGAGGTCGCCTAACGCAGGTTGGACAGAGGCAGGAAAGGCCTGAGAAGAAAAAATGGCATAAAAAAACCATCGCATTGACATGATATCAATGCGATGGAAAAAAGGAGAGTAGTAATGAAGCCTAGGTTATGTGGTTACGTTCTTCAACCTAACCATTTATAAGTATGCCTTAAATTCCAAGAATGTCAAATAATATTTTGACATGACATCGGTAAAATAAGGATTTTTTAAAAAACAAATCCTATTTGTCATGCTAAAGGTGCACCCCCGGAAAAGAAAACTGCCATTTGTCAGGGATTTTTTACACGCCTATCTTGATAATATGCGGAGCATAAGGCGCAATCTTCTCTTTTATCACAGTTTCAATGGGGCTTGTAATTATAAGTTGAGAGGGGAGTCTTGTCATGAGAGGCAAGAGCGCCTCAGCTCTGGCTTCATCAAAATCGGTTAAAAAATCATCAACCAAGAGGGCAGTCCCAGGCATATCGACAAGCTGAGCTAATTTGAGCATAAAGATGATCAACTTCTGTTGACCTCGAGATGCGTAGGTACGACTCGACTTATCCTGAAAAGTAATAACAAAATCATCAAGATGAGCACCAAAGAGGGTCCTTTTTTGCGCAGACTCATGGCCCTTTAATGAGGGATAACGAATGAACAGATCTTCAGCACAGGTGATATCCGTCAGATCGTTGTAGGGGCGAGCATACTCATAGATTATGCTCAGTGAGCCTTGATCAAGATCGGACATAAGTTTTTGAGTTTGCTTTTCAAGTACTGCAAGGGCCTGCTTTCTAGCCTCCTGTATCTGCAATGAGGTTTTTAACAGTTGATCAGTCCACAAACGGTATGACTCATCATCATATTTATAGGATGAAAGCAGGGCATTACGATTATCAAGACAGGTTCGATACTTTTTGCTCAGAAGGGCAAAAGAAGGATCTTTAAGAACAACCACATGGTCTATAAATGAACGACGCAAAGAAGGTGCACCTTGAATCATCAAGAGATCATCCTCAGTAATCGTCACCGCTTTATAGGTATCATAGAGCTCCTTAAAAGAAGCTATGGGTTGCTCATTAAGCTTTACTGACTTCTTGTTGCGGATAAAGTTTACGTGCAAGGTATCAAACCCTTCAGATACAATTCCCAGCCCTATCCCAAAGCCTTCAGCCTTTGCTTGGACAAGCTCCTTAGGAAGATGGGTCTTAAATGACTTCAGGTAACAGGCATAATGAAGCGCTTCGAGAATCGTGGTTTTCCCTGAACCATTTGGCCCATGAATAAGAACCACTGGACTCTCAAAGTCCAGTTCAAGTGCGGTAAAGCAGCGCACATGCCTCAGCTGGAGTGATACTATCCGCACGCTGCACCCATTAATTCCTCGACGGCCCAGAAGATGGTGAAACAGGCATAACCAAATAGGTCATTTTAAAATCGGGACTTTCTGACTCAAAAATAATCGGATTAGTGCCACTCTTCAAATAGAAGGTAAGATTATTTTCCGAAAATGCCTGTATCCCATTGAGTACAAATGGTGCATATAAATAAATATTCAAACCATAGGCTCCCGTAAATTGCAGCTGCTCATCGAGTGATCCAACCTCTTTATTCTCCATAGAAACATTCATCTGATTCTTATCAAATGAAAACTTCGTCGGAATAAATTGGTTTGAAAGCAAACAAACCGATCTACGCAACGTCTTCAATAAACGAGATCGATCAATGGTAGCTGGCTGAAAATGATTTCGGTCAAGAATCCCTCGATAGTCCGGAAATTGATCAACTAGGATTTTCGTAAAGAAGTTAAATGACTCCCCAGAAAAGACCAGCTGATTCGAGCAGATACCCAAAAAGAGCGTTACCTCTTCGGTGGTCTCTAATATCTTCTTCAATTCAAATAATGCTCGTCGCGGCAAGAGCCAAGAACGAGGTTCTCCAAAGGTCATTTTCTCTGTCGTTACTTGCGCAAGACAATGACCATCGGTCGTTGTCATGGTACAGGTACTATCAGAAAGTTCAAGCAATAGTCCATTTAAGGCTGGATTGGCATTGTTCTGAGGGATGAGAAAGGTAACACTTTCGAGCATCTTATATAAGAGTGGGGCATCCAAATGCATGAGATTTTCAATACGCTCTGGAAAGGGTGGAAACTCATGGGCCTCCTTGATATGTAGCGAGAAATAGACATCACTTGCCTCCAATGAAAGTTCATAGGAATTTAACGTGCAAGTAACCGAACCTTCCAGTTCTTTAACTACTTCGAAAATACGTTTGCCCGATACCAGAAATGAGCAACTTTCATCAACTTCACTTGAGATCAAGGGACAACTTGATTGAAGGCTAATCTCTAAATCGGTGCTTTTTATAACTAATTCCTTATGACCGACCTGAAATAAGATCGATGATGTGGTATCTAATGCCGTCCTCTTTGAACAAATAGGTTGCATTGAGGACAAGATAGCTATTAATGACTTTTGATCTACTATAAATTTTTTTTCCATATGGGTGCTGATGTGAAGGGTTGTGTTGTGTAATACATCATTTTAAGTATATCAGTATTGCAGAAAGATAAAAGTATTGACTTGCTCCGAGAGCCAAACATAAAAAGCTTCCTTTTTCATCAAAATGAAGGGCAATCTATTCTTCATTCATGAGTGAAAGCTATGGTCAAATGCAGAGCTCTTAAGCTACACGAGCATAGAACGCCCATGAGTCAGCGAACAATTACGCTCATCCTGTCTCAATTTTATGTCCTTTCACTTCTTACGTGAGATAAGGTGCGAAACTATCACCTTAGGCAACATCGCGACATGCGCCTTGTGCTTACTCTTTGGTATCTCTCGAAATTCATTTGCAAATCTCTTGATCCGCGGTTCACGAATTTTGTATGATTTTTTTAGAAGACTAGCTTACTAGTCTGTGAGCATAACCAAGAGTGACAAAGCCGGAGCTGATAATATTAAAAAGAAAAATGGTCCTCGCCATAGGATTTTTTGTATTCAGGCTAATCTAATATCTTCTGAGATTGTTTTCTCAAGCTGCAGAGCAGTTACGCTTCCTCTTGAAATAAGATATCAGTTCAGCCATAAGACATGGAAAGACTTGGAATTCTCCGATAAACCCGCTGAATAGCCCTTCAACCTACCACTCACCACTCAACTCAAAATTAAAATCTTGATTTATTTCTCTTAGAAATGTTAGGCTAAAACTAAATGCACACTTTTAAACGGAATAAACCAAAAAGGAAAAAACCATGAAACGAACATTCATTATCATTTTTGCCCTGTATATGCAGCAAACTACACCTATGCAACAGGCAGCCAACTATATAAGTAGGAACTTTACATGGCTAAACGATCCAGCTAGCCATCACAAACCGATCCTCACCTTCGACAACGGCTTGCAAAAAAACGTTTACCTGAACTTTTATTCGACAGAGGAAGGAGGCTTTGGAAAAGATGGTATTCTTGAAAAAAAGATACCTGGAACCTCAGGACTTGAAGGGCTACTTGAACGCAAGACTCCCGATGAGAATGAATATCTCATTTGCACAACGATGAGCCACAAAACTCCCCGCTGCTTTGGCCACCTCGGCCGGGGTGCTGGCACCGACGACACCTCACTGTTTAATACTTTGCTTCAACAATATGAGGATGCATACGAAGCCAAAGTCAAAGAACAAGCTCTCCAACGGCGAGAGGTGGAATTTTATTCCTAGAAAACTGGGCTAGAAAAAATAATCACGCTAGCGGGGATTACGACCCGCAAGAGAGATTTCGACACCATGCACTGAGCAAGTCATGGTGTCTCTCAATGAGGACAGCACGCGAAATTGATCAGATATAAACTTAAAAAGAAAGGAACGAACAATGATAAAGAGACAAATTTTTCTTACACTGATACTTCTTGGAGGATCTCTTGAAATTAGTGCCATACGTGGAGGCGGTGGAGGCATTAGAGGAGGAGGTCGCAGCGTAAGCTTTTCGCCAACAACCAAAAGCTATGCTTCACCGGGAAGGGAAGGCTTTTCTGCAGGAAGGAAATATGGCAATGCACCACGTAGCTTTGCACAGCCAAGTTCTCGACCAAGTAGCTTTGCGCGACCAGGAGGACGTGCCATGAGTCGCCCGCAAAACAGACCAGCAACTTTGCCTGGCTATGCAGGAAGCCGCTTCACAGGAAGTCGCTTTGCCGGCAGACCAGTCGCGAACAGAGTAGGGGGCAAATTCGATCTTTCTCGACCACGAAGATTGGATTCACATCGCACAGAACAGTCGATTTCAAAGCAGCAGAACTTTATGAATAGAAGAGTCGGAAGACATAACTGGCAATGGTTAGCTGCCAATAACTTCCCGCTGTTTATTTCGACATTCCCTTTTGCATATAATGCAGAATATGGTGATTATCCACCAGTGTATTATGATTATTATGACGAATATGGAAGTTATCCAACTCAGAGTGGCGAATATGACATGATGATGGCCGAGCAAGGGCCAGCTGACCAAGGTGAACCAACGCAAGAAGATATCATGAACTGCCAAGCTGATTGTTCCCCACAATGTATGGGTGACTGTCGAGCTCAAGGAGAACTTTCCGATTCTGAATGCATGGGACGATGTAAACAGATTTGTGTGGAATCTTGTCGGCCACAATAATCTTCAGTCAAAAAAAATAGAGCTCTCCAGAGAGAGCTCTATTCACATTTGTAAAACGTTATCTATCGGTAGGATTTAGATAATCGAACATTACAGCGGCTGCCACAGCACCTAAAAAATTGGCCACAAGAAATATCCAGATCTGTTGCCAGGCAATTAATCCCATAACAGCGGCACCTAATGCTACTGCGGGGTTAAATGCAGCACTTGATATATTGCCAACGGCTATAATGCCCGCAAGTAAGGTCAACCCTATGGCGGCTCCATAGTAAGAGTTCCCTGACGTTGCACGAGAAGTGGCAACGTTCAATACGACAAACACAAGCGCAAAAGTAAATAGGAATTCCGCAAGTAATGCAGGAATAACCGCTAAATACGTACCCCTAAATTCAAACGAGGCATTAAGAAGAAGCGTCCAAGGTGAGTATCCTTGCAAAACAAGTACCACTAATGCAGCAAGGACTGCACCAAGAGCTTGTGAGCCCATATAAGGAAACACGTCACTGGTTGCCATGCGGCGACGGAACCATACTCCCAACGTCACTGCTGGATTATAATGAGCGCCTGAAGTATGCGCACCTGCGTAGATCAACGCTATTAATATTGAACCGATCGCAAGCGAAGCGAGCGGACTTACATTAACAGTACAACCAATAGTAAGAACAAGAAAGAAAGTACCGAGGCATTCGGTGATATATTTATGAAACATGCTTCAACTCCTTAAAAAATGTATAAATGTATATAGGTAATGGTGCCATATTTGTAAAAAAAAACCAAGAGAAACGTGTGCTAATCTTCATGAGAAGAAACCCTCTTCCGCTCTTTCTTTTTCGTGCTCAGTTTGCGTTTTGTGTACAAACGAGCAATTTTAGATGTTTTAGACGGTGCTGTTTCAATTCGAGCTCGCTTTGGTTGCAATGCTGTTCTAATAGCACTTATAAGTCGTTGCTCAGCCTTTTTTCTATTAGCATACTGATAGCGCTCTGAACTCGAAGTAATCTTAAAAGTACCTTCCTTATCTATGGGAAGCGTTGCAAGCAACACTTCTTTTGCATGGTCAGTAAGAACGTGAGATTGCGGTATATTGAAATACAGTTCTACTTTTGTTTCAACTTTGTTAACATTTTGGCCTCCTTTTCCGCCACTGCGGGAAAACGAGACGTGGGTTTCTTTTAAGAGTTCATCGTAATCGATCTTCATGCTCATCCTTGTAACCAGAGTGTACTCTACTGTACCAGTTTCACCCGATAAAGTGCAATCGTTTATTACAACTTGGTTATTGATGTGCGAAGCCTCGATTGTACAATATTCTATTGGGGCTTCATCTTTCACGATTTATCGAGTAATCGCATTTCATAAAGATTGAACTTGATAACAGCAACCTCCCACTCATGCAACTCATTTCCGGTCTTCACTACGAGACTCGTGTCAAACTCAAATCCATCATATCCCCGCTGCGACATGCCATATAAACTATCGGGCGACAACAAGAGGGTGATAACTGTTCCGGGTTCAAAGCTCATGCGATGGTTATCTTTCCACAAAAAAGCACAGCCTCCGTGAGCGAACAAAAGCTTCATCAAGGGTTCGGTGTCTGAGGGTGTATGCTGATGAGCTCGTATAACACCTACTAACCGATTCTCCTTTGTACTTGCTTCTTCAAGTACTGCCAGAGTTAATTCTTTATTGCAGAGGGGACGATATTCGCGATATTGACTCAGGCCATTGGGATCCACCACAAAATCAGACCACAGAAATCCCAGATCTTGGCAAAGAATTGGACTTATATCTGTGTACAGTTCTTTGAGAGGAACAATCTCTCCCTGATCTATAGCAGCAAGGTGACTATGCTCAGAGAAAAAACGATGTCTATCTAGATGCGTAATCATTTGATACGTTTTGTCTGAGGCAAGTAATTGCTTTGGATTATAGCCAGGCTCGAGACCTCCATGACAACATTGAACAAAGTCTTTACCTGAGCTTCCCGATCCTATGTACAAGACTACCGGTAGCAGCTCAAAAAACTGAATGACTTTGTTAAAAACAAACTGAGCATTGGGATCGCCAGCATATTTTGCATGAAACTCTTCGAAAAATTGAGTACATACCCGCATATCCTCATGATTACCACGTAGCAATACCACCGTATCAGGATTAGCAATTTTAAGGAGCATAAGAACAAAGAGCACCTCAACAGACCAAAGACCATTATCAACATAGTCTCCATGAAAAACCAGCATCAATTGAGGATGGATAATCGTTAGATCGTCAAGGTACTTAAGCTTTTGAAGATGTGTAATGAACGCCATAAGAGAGTGTACATCGCCATGAAGATCACCTCTGCAGATAAATACTGACCCAGGTTCTCTAACAACCTTATGGGCATACGGATAGAACTTGATGAGAGAAAGAGAGAGGAGATCATCTAAATGAGTTACATCGATCCATAGGTTCGGCTGAGCAAGCTGAGAGATCACACTCCTCATAACAGTAGTAAGAGCATCCTCAAATGAAGCCAGGTTTACAAATGAGAGTTTCTTATATACTGAGGGAGTAATACGTTCTTTCCGATTAAAATGATCTCTATAAGTCTCGATCATCAGTGATGCCTGATAGAGGCCTGGGAATGGCGAGCAGACCGTTGAAAAAGGAGAATAGCGCAAGAGCAAGGTACTTTTTATACACATGTAAAGAATCGCTAGCTGACCGAAATAATTGTGCCACCAATAAGATCTTCAAGCTGGCTTGAATTCAAGTTAAATACCGCATGAGGCGTCCCTGCAGCGGCCCATACTTCTGCGTAGTTGAGTAGATCCTGGTCTATGTATGTTTCCATCCTGTGCAGATGGCCAACTGGCGGGATTCCGCCAATAGCAAACCCAGTTACTTCCCGTACAAAATCAGCATCTGCCTTGACTATCTGAGCACCGACATGGGAAGCAATAGTTTTTTCATTGACACGATTGATGCCGCTAGCAATAACGAAAATCGGTCGATTGGTATCCTTTGTACGAAAGATCAACGATTTTGCAATTTGGGCCACCTGACATCCAATCGCCTTAGCTGCATCCTCCGCAGTACGAGTACTCTCGGGGAGCTCAACAACCTTCAGATCCAATCCTTTTGCTGCGAGAGCATCTTGCACACTCTGTGCACTTTTAGTTAGTTGCGTCATCGAAATCTCCTTACGTTTAAGGGGTTGTTCAATCAAGTGTAGGGATGAAGAACTTGTGTGTCCAGACACTGATCTTAATCGAGCTTCATACACATTTTGGTTGAAGATGGTACATTCCCAGTCTTTCAGCTCATTGCCGGTCTTAACGATGAGACTGGTATCATATTCAAAGCCATCGTATCCCCGGCGAGGCATACCATACAAGCTATCGGGAGATAATAAGAGGGTGATAACAGTTCCCGGCTCAAATCTCTCACTACATTCTCGCCACAAAAAGGCACAACCTTTGTGCGCAAATAAAATCTTCATCAGCGGATCTGTGTTTGAAGGAGTATGCTGATGAGCTCGTATAATTCCAACAAGTCGATTGTCTTCGGTACTCGCTTCCTTAAGCACTGCTTCTGTTAATTCTCTACTGCATTGAGTGCGACCACCGCTCTTATACTGACTAATTCCCTCTGGATCAACAACAAAGTCATACCAGAGAAACCCAAGATCCCCTGGGTTACGAGGAACGATGTCTGTGCGATAGGCCTCCTTCAAGGAAACAATCTTACCTGGGCAGGTAGCAATAGGTATATGATCATGCATACAAGCGAAACTGTGACGAGCTAGATGAGTAATCATCTGATAGGTTTTATCAGATGCGAGCAATTCCTTTGGATTATAGCCAAATTCAAGGCCGCCATGACAGCATTGAACAAAATCTGTACAAGGAGTTCCCGATCCCACGTATAAGACTACGGGGAGCAGCTCAAAAAATTGTATTATTTTTGTAAAGACACTCAAAGCTCGCGGCGTTCCTTCATACTTTGCTGCAAATTCATTAAAGAAGCCATAGGAAGAACAGATCTGCGGATCTTCATGATTGCCCCGAATCAAAAACACCTTATCAGGGTTAGCTAGTTTCAGAAGCATAAGAAGATAGAGCACTTCAATCCCCCAGAGACCTCGATCAACATAATCTCCATGAAACACCAGTGAGAGCTGTGGATGAACAATCGTTAGATCATCAAGATAGGTGAGCCTCTGAAGATAATTAATGAAAGCAATCAAAGAGTGAACATCCCCATGTAAATCTCCTTTACAGATAAATAATGATCCGGGCTTTAAAACAAGCTTCTGAGCATGAGGACAAAATTGAGTTGACTGATCAAGGAGAGCATCGAGATTTTTAGGATCGAGCCATTTACTGGTGCAGGACAATTGCTGGCGCGCAGTCTTAAAAAATTCATCGAGCACTTCTTCAACTTGCTCGAGGCTCACGAGCCCGAGCTTTTTATACTCTTCTGTTTTGGTTGGCTCACCAGCAAGAGGGCATAAAACTCCATTATTGAAAAGCTCTCTATACGTAGGAATCTTTAACGAGGCCTGGTACAACCGATTAAAACTCGATTGCGCAAGAACTGAGAAAGAGAGGCTCAAAAAGAGACTCATGAGAAGTGTAAGTTGCACGAGACCTCCAAACTATTATTTGTATGTATTGATCTTAATGTTGAAACATACTCAAGTCAAAAGGCTTGTTCCCGATTCAAAAAGACCATGAGTATAATCAAGGGCCAGAGCACCGAGTAGAACTCAACATCCTACCCACGGTGTGCTTTTTGACACAGTCATAGAATCATATTATCATTAAAACTGATTGAAAAAAAAGAGTCAGCCAAACAACAACAATAAAAGGAGCTCCATGGATATGCAAAATACGCTGCACGATATTCAATTTGAGGGTCTTACCATTACCTTCAAGCAAGTAGAATCAGAATATGCAATTGATGGTTTCGATGAGGACGTAATTTTTGAGATGATCAATGAAGAACCTCAAAAAGCTCTTAAAGTTCTAGAAGGATATTTACATAAGCACCCAAAGCATCCTATTGTGAGTCACTGGTTGGGGGTAGCTCATTCTGCGATTGATGAGGATGAAGATCTTATACGACAACTTCTTGTTGACAGTTATAATGCTCATCCAGATTATTTACATAATAGGATATCATACGCACTTATCTGTTTGAATGAAGGCAATATTGATTTAGTTCCAGGCATCTTCAATGACTCATGGGACTTACAAGAGATTTATCCTGAAAAAAAACGATTCCACTTCCTCGAAGTAGCACTCTTTCATCAACTTGCCTTCCTCTATTTTATAGAGATAGGCGACCTTAAGAATGCTTCAAAACATCTAAACATTCTTAAAGAAATCCATCCAGACAAAGAGGATGAATCGCTCCAAGAGTTTCAAGAGCTCCTTGAAGAAAATGAGCAAATAAATCTATTAACTGAACTCATTGCAAAAGGCGGATTCGGAGACTTATCACTTGCATCGGATGAAGACGAAGACGAGGATGAAGATGAAGACGAGGATGAAGATGAAGATGAAGACGATGATTATGAAGATGAAGACGAGGATGAAGATGATGACTACGACGAAGATGAAGATGAGGATTTAGACGACGAAGATGAGGATGACGAAGAAGAAGAAGAAGAAGAAGATTAAATACTCCTCATTTCCAACATAAAAATCTCGAGGCAGGATGAAAATCTCCTGCCTTTTTTATGACCTTGGCATACCTTCTCAAAAACGCATATTTCCGAAAAACAATAAGACACTCTCTAATGGCCGCGGCGAGGCTCTATCTCAGATTTTAATGATACAATTTGAACGCTTCATTGATTTTTTAAATACATTTGTGATAAGTTGTAAGTAAGTAATATGTATTATTAATATTAATAACCTTAAGGAGTTCACATGAACGCATTAAAACTCGCAGCATTATTTGCTGTAACAGTTGCAGGATCATATAGCTTTGCCGCTGTAAATCTTCAAAACACGGCTAATAGAGTTGCTATAAAATTGACCTTGCATACGATGCCCGAAAATCAAGATTATTATTTCGAGCTCGCGAAGAAAGGTCAAGTTGGATCAAAAACTGTACTACCTATCGAAGCTGGTAATTTTATCGATCGTATCACCATTAACGGGGTAAGGTGATCTAGCCAATAATAACAAAATAATCCAAAAACGGGAGTGTTCAATCGAACTAGTGATCACTCTCGAATTATTATCCGGCGACTGTCCGAAATTGCAGATTGCTATTTTGGAATGTGTATGCTTAAAATCAAGCCAAAGCCAGATTGAATCGGTTCAGTGGATATGTGCGACACTACGAAGGTACAGTGGGAAGAAGACTCTCACCAAGCCTTCTAAGAAAAATGTGCAAACATTCCTGCGCAAGGTACAAGAACTCATCAATAAACACCTGCACACAGAGCAGACTCTGCTGATCAAACTGCTCAACCAGGCTATCAGAGGATGGGCTAACTATCACAGACGCCTGTAGCAAGGCAGTATTCGGATACGTAGATTACCGAATATTCGAGATGGTGTGGAAATGGAGTCTGCGAAGACATCCTAACAAATCGAAAGGATGGATTGCAGACAAGTACTTCGGAACCATGGGAAAACGAAACTGGGTATTCCAAACTACAATCACGGTACGAGGAATCGAGAAGACAATAAGGTTGTTTAAAGCCTCAGATGTGCCAATCAAGAGGCACAGGCTGATCAAAGGCCAAACCAATCCTTACGATCCTCTCTGGTGGCCATACCTTGAAAATAGACAGATCTCAAAACAGAAAGCTGCCGCGCTCCCAGGAAAGGGCGTTACAAAGGCTTGAGCCGTATGAGGGGAAACTCTCAAGTACGGTTCTTAGAGGACTGGAAGGTGCCAAAACATGGTTGGGACAATAAAAAAGTTCTATCGAAGACGAAGATAACCATTATGACGAAGATGAAGACGTAGAGGAAGAAGATTGAATACTCCCATATCCAACTTAGAAATCTCGGGAAAGACGAAAATCTTCTTCCTTTTTTATGACCTTGACATACCTTCTCAAAAACGCATATTTCCGAATAACAATAAGACACTCTCTAATGGCCGCGGCGAGGCTCTATCTCTGATTTTAATGATACAATTTGAACATTTTATTGATTTTTTAAATACATTTGTGATAAGTTTATAAGTAGGTAATATGTATTATTAATATTAATAACCTTAAGGAGTTCACATGAACGCATTAAAACTCGCAGCATTATTTGCTGTAACAGTTGCAGGATCATATAGCTTTGCCGCTGTAAATCTTGAAAATACGGCTAATCTCTATGGCGTAAAAGTGACGGTGCATACGATGCCCGAAAATCAAGATTATTATTACGAGCTCGCGAAGAAAGGTCAAGTTGGATCAAAAACTGTACTACCTATCGAAGCTGGTAATTACATTACTTCAATCACTGTTAGCGGGGTAAAGTAATCTAGCAATAATAACAACTAATCCTATAAATGGGAGTGATCCATTGAACTAGTGATCACTCTCGGATTATTGTCAAATGTATGTCAGAATCAAAAAAATTGAAAGGAGGATCCGTTATGAAAAAAGTATCATTAATCTTACTCGTAGTTATGAACTTTGCTGGATCAATAGTTTGTTATATGGGGCGCAGCTATCTCTCTCGACCCTTAACCGCAGATCAAGTCAATGAGAAGCTTGGTGTCAAACCAGGTATGAGTGCGCGCCAAGTGCTAGGAGTAAGCCCCACGGCCACAGCCAATGAGATTAAATCTGCTTATGAAACGCGTAGAGCATCGATTGTTGGTCTTGTAAAAGCGCAGAACCGGAAAGGGCTATATGATAGACTTGAAGAGATTTATAAGGATGCTCTCAAGCACTAAAACTCAGCGGGTGCACCACTCGTTCAGTAAATTTTGGGCGTTATTCTTGTACGTTCATAGTAATCACTGCCGAACTATTGTTTGGCGACTGGGCGATTTGGAAATAAGATTGAATTAAAAAAAAACTCAAATCGGTGGATATATGGTTAAAGGGCAATAGAAATGTTCTACCATTGCGATTGGTGGTCCGGTATTTTGGCACCAAGGAAAGCTGCGCTGCTTCATCAATTAATAACTTAGGGAGTTCACATGAATGCATTAAAACTCGCAGCCCTAGTTGCTGTAACATTTGCCGTAACACATAGCTTTGCTGCGGTAAATCTTGAAAATACGGCTAATTACTTTGCGGTAGATTTCACTGTACACACGATGCCTGAAAACCAAGAATATAATTTCGTCCTCAACAAGAAAAATCTAACTGGCGCAAAGTTCAAACTGCCGCTCTTACCTGGCAATTGTGTTGATCGTATCACCATTAACAGGGTAATCCAGCAAAAATAAGTAATCAAGAGAACCATCCAGCTTCAAAGGATCCACGTTTTACTTTAACAATCACGTCTCAAGTTGAACGGAGGCAGGTCGCAAAAAACCTGTTGAAAGGAACTTCTCGCAAGTTCGATAGCAACGATATCTGCCAGCGTAGAACAGTTGGGAAAAAATCAATCCGCAAATAGAGAAAGGAAAAGAATGAAGATCAAAATCAAACGAGTTTATGAGCAACCAGAAAAAGAAGACGGAACTCGCATCCTCGTTGACAGGCTCTGGCCACGGGGTATGACAAAGGAAAAAGCACATATTGACCTCTGGCTGAAAGAAATTGCCCCCAGCACGGAGCTCCGTGAGTGCTGCGGCCATAACCCTGAAAAGTGGGCTGAGTTCAAGAAGCGTTATCGAGCGGAGCTCAAAAAAAACATCGATCTGGTCGACCACCTGAAGGATGTAGCTAAGAAGAGGACCTTGACATTGGTCTACGCCGCGAGAGATGAAGAACATAATGAGGCAGTAGTTCTTGAAGATTTCCTTAGACACTCATGACAAAAGCACTATTCAAGCTACAGTAAGATTTGAATTTAGGGGAGACTATTTCACCGCTATTCATTAACGCGTTTATAGATCGAAGCGCTCGATCTGGATGAATATGTCGATCCTGTCAAATAACAAGTAAATCAATCAGATACCATTCTTCATGGTACCTAGGTCAAATACAGAGCCAGATAGGGCGATAACATCAACTACCCAGCCACCCGGCCGAACTAAATCAGGCATTCAAATCTACAATCTTGAGATTATTACCCAACGATAGAATGAACGTCCTCAGATCCTCCGGGGCGATAGATGTTGTAGCTTTGTTTGTTAAGGGATGCACATTAATAACCTCATGATCGAACAAAGCCTTTTCAAGAATAACAGTAACAACGTGCTCCGCATCGTTAATAATGCCGAATGGCGTTACGGATCCAGGCTCTAATCCCAAATAGTTCTTTAATAGCTGCGCATCTGCAAAGCGAAGTTTAGGGGCATGAAACTCTTTACCTAATGTTTTTAAATCAATCTTTGTATCCCAGAGGGCAGTAATCAGCTACAACCGTTTAGCAGCATCCATTAAAAACAAGTTCTTACAATGGCCGCCCGCTATCTTGTCATAGATCACGCGAGCCTGCTCACAGGTAAAAAGGGGCTCATGCCACGCGGTAACAGTTTTTATAGAAAGCGTAGAAAGATACGAAAACAGATCTTCCGGACTCTTCATCCTCAGGCTCCAAATTTAAAGGGTTTCTCCGAGCAGTAGCTATGATGAAGCATAGCAAAAGATAAACAAACTGCAATCACACGAGACAGAAAGCAATTGCAGCTGAGTGTAAGCAAATTATATAGCCCAAATAATCGCAATGGCTGCATGCATGTTCAATATGATGCCTCTAAAAGGCTTCAATTAAAATACAGACTACGGTGGGACTGCAAACTTGATCTTCTCATATTCAATCGAACAATTTAAATGTAAATACAGCGATATACCAAGTCTGACTCAATCTGCGCATAGCGCTAATGCCGATATGAAACTTAGCCGTCATCCACTGCGGTAAATCTACATTTGCCTTGTCACAAT
This sequence comes from uncultured bacterium, assembly GCA_963710865.1. Classification (GTDB taxonomy): domain Bacteria; phylum Babelota; class Babeliae; order Babelales; family Babelaceae; genus PRDV01. The sequence goes on from CAVQBR010000001.1 coordinate 50,678, forward strand.
CCCGAACTGCTTATTACTTCGAACTTTCATTTTAAACGAACGCTTATAGAGCCTTAAACGAGCAGAAATAGCAAATAACCTTACGCACTTTTTTAAGTGAACTGGCACAAATAAGGTATTTTTCATTGCCAGGCAACAGATTATTTTCAACTTTGGTATCTTCTGCTCTCCTTGACTAGTGAAATGTCGGTAAAGAGCCAGTTGCACAATAGTTTATTTTGCTACAAATTCAAACTAAAAATTATATTTAATTTCAAAATCATTGACGTGACTATTTTGCCTTTAGTATGCTAATGGTAGGAAAAGAATTTTTCAATCACTCCTCGGGGGACATCATGAACTTGAAACAAAGTCTACTGCTTATTCTTTCATGCTTTATGCTTACTTCTTTACAAGCAAACCAGCCAAACCAGCAGAAGCTTATTGAAAAATATGCTATTAACCATAAGCTTAAGAGCATTTTGGATGATCACAGTGATGAATTAATCGCGCTCATGGATGAGCATGTTAATTTAGGAAAAGTTAAACATGGGGTATGGAAATTCTCCTGGCTTCCGGGATATTACGTAAAGTATAATCTTGATCGAATATACGGTGTTGAGAATATGAAACGGTGTATTGATAAATTTGAACTGGATTCTTTAGTTGTGGCAGAAAAAAGCCTCTATCATGTAAAAGGTAGACCAATGGAACTCAGTAACGACAACTATCTTGTTATAGCCAAGGCTGTTAAACCAGGAAAGAGATTACCACCACTGAGTCTCAAGCAAATTGAGCAAATGTGTAAACTCATGCATGAAACAAGCTATGTAAGTCTCCATACAAAAAATTATATTCGAACAGCCGATAATAAAATTGCGCTTATTGATACTGAAAGTACTTTCGACAGCAACGACTTACTACTTGGTTATGCACGAATGATAGGTGCAGAAGGAAGATACCACGCATTTACGAAAGAAGCATTTAGCTATTTGTTGCACAGGGCACTTAAAGAGCTTAAGCATCACAAGATCCCTGCAAAGAAAGACTACTTCGAGCGTATGATTAACTATTTAAACGGCAAAAGAAAGAAAGATGGTCTAGATACCTTAAAGCTGTTTAACGATTCGTTTGCTCAACACTAGATGTTTTACAATCCACGCCCAACGAACAACTTGATAGGTGGTAATCGCTTGCCGAATCACCACCTATCAGTTACAACAGCGCAATCATTGTTACCCTTGATGTCTTTCCCCACAAAGGTAAGAGATTTGGGTTTGCTGGGTGACACAAAGTGGTCTGAGTCAGCAGAACAGTGTTAAGAAGGGTGATCGTGCCAAGTTTTAGAACCTCAAAGAAATTATCACCATTAAACGATAACCGATAGATGATTATTTGGAAAAAAATAATAACACATCGATTATCAAACTTAACAGCTTCGCAAGCCCTTTTATGTTATTAGAATGACACTTCAGGCAATGCAAGCGGGGTGAAGCTAAAGAACCCATCTAGCTTGCAATTAGTTTTTAAGTTTGATAAACTATAGATAATTAGTTTTGAAAAATTCATAATCTATAGGTTATAACATGAAAGAAACGTTTCGGAAATTAATCCAGCAGCAGATTCAAGAAGACCTAAATAATCCAGCCCGACTGAAGGACAAACCGGCACCTAAGGGCGGATGGCTTCAAACCATCCGAACTATCTTGGGGCTGTCTGCACGGCAACTTGCTAAGAAAATGGGATGTTCCCAAGTCAATATAACAGCTTTTGAGCGACGTGAACGGGAGGGAACCATCTCTTTAAATGCTCTTAACAAAGTTGCTCAAGCGATGGATTGTCATCTCGTTTATTTCTTGGTACCAAAGGAGCCTTTCAAGAAGTTATTAGAAAATCGGGCTCGCATTGTTGCTAGAAGATATTTACAAAGAGTCGGTGTCTCGATGGAACTTGAAGACCAAGGTCTCAAGCCTGCTCAAAGAAAACATCAGGAGCGCGAATTAGTCAATGAATTTCTCCAAAACAGCCCTAAAAAACTATGGGATTAAGATGGAATTTAATAAAATTAAACGTGTGAATTTGCAGTGCTCTTCGAGCCGAGCAATTTTTACCTCGGGCCCTCGCGTATAAGTGTCCAGGAATTCTCCTAATAGCTCGGGTGTTCAGCGCTTAATGTTATCACGCATTAGCAGATAGAACAAAAAGCCTCGGAGCTTCATGCTACCAAGGCTTACAGTTTGTTGCGTCGATCAGAATTTTAAGATTGGGCTGCACTTGCATAAAGGGTAGGGGTCGTCTCTATCCTGCCACCAATATCTGTTAGATGCTCCTGAATAAGTAGATGCTCCTGAATAAGATCATTAAGCGCATGCCTTTCAGCTACGCAACCCAAAATACTACGATAGGCATGTTCTACAAAATTGAGTGCCTGCCGGTAAAAATCAAACTCATCACTCGTTTTAGGAAGACTACTTTCCAAAATGGAGGCTAGTTGCGAATGCATACTTTTATATGCCGCATCCACTTCCTGACGCGAGGCATGCTCCTTCAGGCCGAGAAAATCATATGCTGTTATTGTTCTTTCTTCGCTGATTGCATGATTAACTGTAGAAAAATATTCCTTAAGTCTGAGGTTGCAATATAATTCGCCCATGGGTATTCAAGAAAGACTTTCAATTTATTAGGAAGGCTCTCACGCTCTACAAGCGCTTGAATCATATTTTCAAAGCCATGATTTTCACCAAAAATAAGTACTTTTTGGGGAGGGAAGGCTGCTCGCACGGGAGATTTTAAGCCGGCAAACGTGTAGAAATAGCAGTAGGCTGGCTGAGTAATAAGAAACGCTATCAGAATAACTGAGCAATGAGATCTCACCTCGAATTTACTGAGGAAGTCTCTAATACAGCTAGAACAATACAACATCGAAAGGCCCTTTCTTAAAGTGCCTCCCTTCAGCTTGAGTATATAAAAGGGCGAAGATTTTGCAAATGGATACAAGAAAATTGAGTCGATGGGGCGACCATTTTGTGTTGGTATTAAGAAAACCTAGATGAAAATATAGACTTTCTTAATAGATGATTTATGATGTTCAAAATTTCTTGCATTTTTGTCGCATAAACGGCAGGATGGCTCGTATAGATTCGTGCAATTTTGGCAACTGCAAGCCGATTACTGGCATAAAGGATCTATCGGAAATAGTTATTGACTATGGACCGGGCTACAGGATTTACTTTTGTATAGAGAATAGAGCAAAAAGCACAATTATTACCATGCTACTTGGCGGCAAAAAAGACAACCAAAGTCGAGACATAGCAACTGCCGCAAAATATTTGGCTCATTACAAAGGAGAAAAACGTGAAAAAGAGAAATGCCATTGACTGGCAACCAGAATTGCTAAAAATATTAAAAGACCCGGAAGATGCCATAGCTTATCTTAACGTAGCCATGGCTGACGAAGATCCGACAATATTCTTGATAGCACTTAAAAACGTTATTGAGGCTCAGGATCTTCAAATTCAAGAAGTTGCGGAGCGTTCACATCTGAGTCGTCAAAATATTTATCGCATCCTCAGCGAAAAAGGAAATCCCCGATTGAAGTCAATTAAATCGCTACTCAATTCGGTAGGATTTAACTTATGCATCTCTAGCTTACAAAGATAAGAAACAAGAACATCTTAATAGAGGCGACTTTTCTGATCTTAAATACCATAAAATACCCCTTTCATGTCCGGAAAGCGCACATTGCAGACATGCCATGAATGCCCATGCGCGCTTTTTTCCCAGACTTCCAATCAGGTAAGGTGCGAATAGTTCAATTTCTCAGTTTCCGTAGTAATCCCCCCAACCGTAGTCCCCCCAAGATTCATGCTTGGTCCTTCTTGCTTGAGAGACCGATCTTTTAATTTGATCTCGCCATTCCGCCGCTAAATACAGAACGTCTAACAGTAGAAAATGTTCCTCAGGAGTCAGTGTAGAATCGGCTGGGCTTCCGGTGCATATATAGCCATAATGACGCTCATCATCTTGATCTCGGCTTTTGAGGAATCGGTGACAATGCATGATAGATTCGGGATTTTCCATTGACTGTTTAAAATAATCGATACTACCATCCCCTCTCTCAAACCGAGTAAGCTCAGACTGCTCACGCTCTTCAGATATTTCACGCGCTTCGGATACTATTACTACCTTGTAAGATAAGCCTTCATCTTTGAGCTTCTTGAGCTGATCGATTTCTATCGACGCTGAAGATTTGCAAATGCAGCAAATATTACAAATGATAAACTACGAAATTGTATGTGCCCTCGCATTGATTTTTAATTGTTGATACTGAACTTTTTCAAAGATAACAGACACTTGTTTGGCATGCAACCGCCCTTTCAGTCCCACACTTTTATAAAGAGCGGCTTATCCACAAAGTTAATATTTCCATAGGTTACGGGTTCCCCATCGGTGGCGTTGCTGCATTTGCTCTCCCCCGGTGGAATTGAGAAACTCGAATCGCAGAAGCAGTCCAGTTTTGGCCGTTTATTGCAGCTTAGCGAGAGTTCCTGAAGAGTCTGAGTATATCTTGTAGAATCCACCATTATTTCATATACTTGATTATAGAAAATTTCATAAGGATGTACCATGAAAAAGCTACTTCCCATCGGTATAGCAAACTATAAAGATCTTCGAGAAGGCAATAAATACTATGTCGACAAAACACTCCTCATAAAAGATATTGAGGAGAATGGCAAAGTAATTCTTGTCCCTCGTCCACGTCGTTTTGGCAAAACCCTCAATCTTTCAATGCTCTATTATTTCTATACTATCTCAGAATCAAGCAACACCCACCTCTTTGTTGATACAGAGATTTGGAAACTGCCAGAATATCATAAGTTGCAGGGAGCTTTTCCCGTAATCTTTATTACTTTTCGAGAAATTACTCAGACAGATTTTGAGAGCATGCAAGCTTGGTTTCAATATGTGATTGCACGAGAATTTAAGAAACATGCATACCTTCTAGATGGGACAACATTAGATGCCGATGAAAAAGATCGGTTTATAAGAATCAGCGGAGAAAGAGCTACCAAAGTCGATCTTGGAACTTCACTTGAATTTCTTGTGAGAATACTTGCTCGCTATCATGGGAAAAAAGTTATCCTACTCATTGATGAGTATGATATTCCGGTTCAAATCGCATATATCCACGGATTTTATGATAAGACCATAGCCCTTGTCAAAGAGCTTTTAACAGGCCCACTCAAAGATCAGGACGACCTTGAAAAAGGCGTAATAACAGGCAATCTAGCGCTTGCGAAAGCAAGCATCTTTTCTGGCCTTAACAATCTTACCGTCCTTAACATTACTAATTCAATTATGGCAGATAGATTTGGTTTCACGCAAGCCGAAATAGGTGAACTTTTAACATACTATGAACTAGGCTCGAAGCAGGATGATATTCGTGCCTGGTATAACAGTTATAAATTTGGCGAAACAGCTGGAATTTATAATCCGTGGTCAGTGCTTCAATGCATCCTTCATAAAGGCTTCTGTAGAAGCTATTGGTCTGGCACCAGTGATAATCTTCTCCTTAAAAAAATAATCGGCGGTGGTCCCTACCCCCTAAAAGCCGACCTTGAGCTTCTTCTTCAAAACAAGCCAGTTATTAAAACAATTGAAGAGACGATCGTGTTTCCTGACTTGCCCAAAAAACCAAACCTCGTCTGGAGTTTGCTCCTTTATTCAGGCTATGTAACCTATACGCACAGCAGAATTAAGGATGATAAAGAAGAATGGTTTCTCGTCATTCCCAATAAAGAAATAACCACCATGCTCGATGCCTTAATCACAGATATTTTCAGCGAATCTATTCTCGCTGAAGACGCTCAAAAACTACTTCTAGATCTAACTCAAGGAAATGTTGAATCCTTTTCTGATATTCTTCAAAGCTTCGTCGAAAATAGCATGAGTGCTTTCGATATTACAAATGATGAGCCTGAGAGAAGTTATCATCTGTTTGTACTGGGTATCTTAGTTATGCTTAAAAATACTTACGATATCAAATCAAACAGGGAAAGTGGTAGAGGAAGATATGATATAATGATCATTCCTAAAAATGTCCGCTCGCCAGGTATCATCATAGAGTTTAAAAAAGTCCGACCTGGTTCAAAGGAAACACTTGAAACTGTAGCGAAAAAGGCTCTTGATCAAATTTTAGCAAAAAATTATCAGCAAGAACTCACTCAGCGAGGCGTTCAGGTCATTATCGCTTATGGGATAGCCTTCGAAAAAAGAACAGTTTTAGTAAAATGTATGCGACTTGAAAAAGGAACTGAGCAATCTTGTCAGATAGATTGATTAATTTCATACGTCGCTGACCATTCGGTGAAAAGGAATGTATGCAAAACATTACCTATGACTCATGTTTGATCACTTTGAAAAATACCGCCACACTGCTACAATCACTTTAAAAACGAGAAAACAAATTACCGCCGCTATAGCAATTGGTATCAATAGCATTAGTATCAAAATTAAAAGCATACCAATATCTACACTATCGAAAGGTTCTGCGAACCATTTGCGAGGAACTTCCGGGTGAGCTTGATACAGTATTGTCCTAAATCTCCTAATATTACGAACATCTCCTCCCATCGTGTAGCTCTTGCTCAAAAGATGTTTCATCGTGGCTATCGAGAGCGAAGTTGGGTGAGATAGGATTATCGTACTAAGTGCATCCCAATCAATTTTCTCAGCGAACGCAAGTTTGTCAATAATCTTCTTCAAATCGTCATTAGTAATATTTTTTGCGAGCCATTCTTTTGCTGCAGGCATTTCGCTCTCTTTAACCATAATTACCGCGACCTGTGACGGATCAAATTCAATAATCTCCTTCAATATTTTCTTGTCGAGAGGAGAATTTCTCTCTAATGCAGCAATCACGAAGTTACTCCTCGTAACACCAAGCCAGTCATTGGGAGCCTCCAGCATTTTCCAATGAGCTATATTTTCAGCAAACCATTCCTTCGCCCCAGGTATTGACTCGTGATTAGCGCTCCAACTAATTTGCCTCACGTGTGATTTATCATAGGCGACAATCTTTTGTACTATTTCCTTGTCGAGAGGTAAGTTTCTCTTTAATGCAGTAATAACAATGGCGTCAAGAGTGGGGCTGAGAAGGTCCGGGGTCGTAACTTGCCATAAATGGGCAGCAGCAGGAAGACCTGCGATATCAATGCAAATCAAAACTTCTGTTGTGGTTCTCTTGAACTTTTTCGCTAATGCTTCAGCAAAAGTGGGTAACAATAGCCTTACAACTCCTTCGTCAAGTTGCTTGAGACGCTTTGCCATATTATTCGTTACCATTGCCAAATCATCGCCCTGCACAGCCTGACCTGCTTTAAGGGCTAACAGAGCTTGCCCTGGGTCTATTTGAAATTTCTCAGCTAGTTCTTGTGCTGCTAATTCTTGACTACCTTTTTGTCGCAGCTCCGTGAGATAGTTCGCAACAGTTAGAACTGCGTCAGCCATTTTTGCGTTTGCAACACCTGACCTACTTAGAATGCTATCGTTTACCCTTATCTTTAGACTGGGGTGCTCTGGTTGCTCGCCTAATAGCACGGTTGAACAGAGTCCAATTAATGTTAATAGAACTGCTTGCTTCATCTTCCCCTCTTTCCATGTGCTTAGAGCCCTCTTGTACTTAACTATGAGTATAATATTCGGACATGTTGATTGTAAACTATTTGCAAAGTAGATATTTTATACAAGAGCCAAAGCAATTCGACAGCTATTTAGGGAATGTCTTGAGTAGTTGCCCCTGACCTTACATTTGCCATACATGAATCGTCTTATTCTCAAACTGTTCGACACTTGATGAAATCTTCTCATCCCAAGACTTGTGAGGATCTCTATCAAACACAACAAGATGTCCTTCTGCACCCTTACTTATATCCATGTACTTGGCAGTTTGTGCAACTCCCTCGGGGACTGTGTGTGCACCATACGAAAGCTTTACTTCAATAACAATCCGCTGTTTTTTCCAAACAACGAGAAGATCCAAATGCTTGTTCCCATAGGCATATTCTCGTCTGACATCTCCCCCACCGTTAACAATACGTTGTAACCAAGCCATGAGCACAAAATGTGGCCCAGATTCCTTGTAGTCATTATTTTTGAGCATATCGTAGGAGTTTTCACGGTAGAATTGCGTAAAGCGCTCAAAAAGCTTATGCATATCTAAGTTTCCCGACTCATCCAGATAGAACAAGGTCTTTTCAGGTAACATCGATTGCATGACATACGTAAGTTCTCGAGGTATAACTTCTTGATAGATAGGATTAGCAATGCGAAATTCATCTTGCTTAATGAGCCCCAAATCACGGGTATATTGAATATCTTCTATGCTAAAAGGTTCAGATGCTTTTCCGCCAATAATGGCATCGATAATCGTTCTGACACGCTTATCATGTAAGCGATGATAGAGTGCATCGAGATGCGTATCTCGTCTTAAAATGAGAGTTTTCTTTGCCCTTTCGACAACTTCGACAGTAATAGGCTTAGTTCTATCTGTAACATCTCTAAAACAAGCTTCAAAAGCAATCGCATTAACAAGCCATGGTTGTCCTTGAGTAAGCTGAAAAGCAAATTCTATTGCATCTTGAGTGAAGATTTGACCAGTTGCTTCGGTGTGTTGTAAATAGAGTGCAGCTATTTCCTCTTTTGAAAAATCAGCTAAACGGATCGATTCTGCAGTAATATTAAATGGACTATCGTCCGAATTTTGATTGCTCTCTTGCTTAGATTTAACTTTGTAATCTCTTAAGTCACGAAGGCCAATAAGTACCATAGAATGAGGAAAATCACCTGGTCGATCGGGAAATCCGGTACATACTTGCTTGAAAAATGAAATAAGTGGCTCTTCGGTAAGCCCATCAACCTCATCAAAAAAAAGGATCAGTTGCTTGGCGCTTTCTTGAGACCAAAAGGTTAAGAAATCGAGAAAAGCATTTTCAGGAAACGGCTTACTCTTGAGCAAAGTGGTTATATAATTTAACACTTTCTTTTCTTCGGGAAACTGCAACTTCAGGCCTCTTTGACAGTTCTCAAGAATGGCAATGAATGTTTGCTCAACGGTTGGTTTTTTATGACCAGGCTCAAAGGAAAGGTAAAATGCCGTATAGCTCTCCTTTGCATTGAGATAGTTTATGTATTCTTTTATCCCAGATGTTTTGCCACTCTGCCGTGGTGCATAGAGCACGCAATAAAATCCACTCTTAATATAAGAATCAAAACGATTCCAATCTAATCGTTTCGGAAGATAATAATTTTTAACCGGGTCTATAGGACCGGCAATACAGAACTCTTTCAAGTGCGCCTTTTGTCAGTTACTATGATGCATCATGCATTCTTCTCCATAAGCACGGAAGCTAGCCCTTGAGAGGACGGAGGAACTGTACCATTTGAACGCTCTAAGCTTTAGAATCCTGAGAGGAGTGAGTATGATAGAAAGATACCATAACGTGCGGGGCATAGCAAACTTTCAGACTGGATACATCAGCTGATCCAGCAGCAATGAACAAAGTCTACTTCTCTACCTCAATAGCATATGCAGCTACCGTAGAAGATAACATTAGAAATAAGCTTATTCATTTTCCAAATCCGAAAATCATGAGATTGGCCTGCAGTAAGCAAAGAAGCACAGAATTGATCGAGAGACTCAGCGTAAGTAAGCATAGTATGAAGCTAGCGTTTACGATTAGCTCATGAGCACGGTGGATAAAACATGCTGATTATGATGCCCCAAATAATTACAGATCACTTTGATCTAGAGCACTCTATAATCATTTGGGAAAGCAATTGATTCTGACGAAATACCCTTAGAACATACTAGCAGTTCTACAGAGCGTTATTTTTCAACTGTAGCAGCCTGTGCATCTAATAAAAGATTGACTATGGCACTGCGATTCTTACGAATTGCAATACCCAAAGGTGAAACTCCCTTACAGAGGGTTTCAGTCTTAGCACCATGCCGTAAGAGTATAACAACCACACCCAAATGACCTTTCTGGCAAGCAATAAACAATGGAGTTTTTCCATTGACCGCACAAACTTTCTCAAGATCCGCGCCTTTGGACAAAAGTAGACCAACAACCTCCTCATGACCCTCTTGTGATGCAAGATATAAAGCTGATGTATCATTCACTGTCTCGTTCACATTCCAAGGTTCAGCACAAGCGGAAACTCTATCTGCCCTGCCATGATAAGAGTCAGATACCAAGCTACGCGCTTCTTTCATTATCTGCGTCTTAAGATCGGCATGAAGCTTCTTTCTTCTAGTAAGTTGTGCAGCATGCAGTAATTTAACTATCTCATGATATTCCTTTAACTCAGCTATGAGAAGCGGTGTACATCCTCGGTATGGAATTTCCGGATTGGCACCTGCTTGTAATAAGCACTTTACAACAGCGGCGTGGCGATTGTACGTAGCTATACTGAGCGGTGTAGCCCCGCGAAGCTCCTTATTTACCGAAGCTCTCGCTCGTAAAAGCAGCTTAACTATCTCCAGATTTCCATTTGCAGATGCAATATGCAAGAGATGAGGTACTTTATTAACTATATCCGGGTTTATGAGAGCAGTAAGATCGTCAAACTTCCCCTTTGAAACGAGATCAATAATACGATAGCTTGTCAGCATCCTTGCCACATGGTTATGTCCACCTTGTAGAGCTATTTCTTCTGGAGTTAAGCCATTGCACGAATTGTCAGCCCGAGCACCAGCTTGCAATAATAGTATCACGAGTTCGATGGAGCCTAACTCCGCAGCTCTAAAAAGTGGAGTTTTTCCATTGCATAGTACTTCTTTGTTAGCTCGTGCTTCTAAGAGTGTTTTTACTACTTGAATATGACCTTGTTCGATAGCAAAATAGAGTGAAGTACGTCCACTATGCGAAGCCTCAATTCGCGCACCATTGCTTATGAGCAGTTTCACCACCTGAGCGTAACCCAAGTATGATGCTACGATCAAGGGAACTGATCCCTGCGATAGTTTCTCAGGATCAGCGCCCTTAGACAGAAGAAGAGCAACTACATCTGCATGACCATGCTGTGCGGCGAGATATAAGGGTGTAAACCCATCGCTTTCTAGATTTACGTTCCAAGCAGATACAATCTTTTCAACCAAAGAAAGATCTCCAACACGAGCAGCATGCGCCAACTCATCAATATGACGAGATACGCGCATTCTTAACTGTTGAGTATGTTTTTGACGAAGTACGGGGACTACTTGATTATAATCTAACAATGTGGTGGAATCATCCTGCTCGTCTAAAGGCCCTCTCTCAGGAATTGTACCAGCCAACAACACTTCTGCGATATCAGAGTACTCAAGAAATAGGGCAAGGTTTAAAGGCGTTATCATACCCAGAACGTCAGGATCAAACCATAAAAAGTTTTTGTCTGCACCCGCATTTAATAAACATCTAACAATATCAGCGGAGCGTGCTCGCACCGCCACATGCAATGGATTCTGGAGCAAAGATCCTTTATGAACATCTACCCCAAAATCTATTAAAATCTGCACAGCGCGACTCTTATTTTGGGCAATCATCTGCAAGAGAAGCTCCTTACCAGAATCACTTTCCAGTCGCGACAGGTAGTCAGGGTTACTTTCTATACGAAGGCATTTTGCTTCATCTGACTCTGTTGATATTAAAAGTTCATACAAATAATCCGGGTGATGCATTGTTTGCATCTGCATCCCATTTATACTATAAGTAACCAACAGAAGCAGAGCTCCTTTTTTTATCCTATCAAGCATTGGTATCTCATTTTTGTATTTGATTTATAAGTACATAGGGGCATCTTTTGGGGGTAGCTTAAGCTGCAGCAAGCATAGCACAATAGAAATGTTTTCGCAATCCAGCCCCTATCTTAGCGCTATTCATTAATCAAAAAAAGTGCGGCTTGTGCAAGATCGGCTTCTTTTTTAAGATCGAATTCTCATCATCAGCGGTGACCTGGCCAGTGAAGACTGCACAATGAGGGTAAGAGCGTTATATGGTTAATCTTACTTACTCTCAACTGCGGCAGTTGTAGCTTTCTGCTCGTCGGTAAACTAGACTGAAGGTAGAAAAACGCGGGTATAGTGTTTTCAAAAAAATCATAATACCATCCCCGAGCGGAAACGCCCTCCGCTACTTAACGGAGGGCGAGAATATCGAGGGTTAGGACGCAGGAAGCAACTGAGTTGCTTGAATTCCCCAACCATTTACAACAGCTGCCCATTCTCCGGTACTCCAAATAATTAAATCATTACTTGGATCTGGAGCTAAGGATGACAGATCTCCCCAACGTTGGCCAATGTTCGCATTTAGGTAAGCGTTGAGTGGTCCAACATTATACGGATTACTCGTATTATTGGTAATCAAAACAGGATCTCGCAACGTACCAAGTGGATCCGAGGCCTTTCGTCCGGCATAAAAGACATTCGTATAGTCATTGTTACCAGATACTGTTCCCTCGATAACAAGATCACCATTCTTATTGGTCATGATAGCTGGAATGTAATAAAACTTTGGGTTATCTGTTATGGCAGTATCAAAGACCGTACCCCATTGTACCAATGCGGGACAGGTTGTCTCTGTTTCAATACCACACCCATTACCTGTAGGATCACCAGTTAGATCAAATTGATACCAACGCACACCGACTCGGTCTCCGGCAGGATTTCCTGTTCCAGTACTATCAACTTGAATGTTATGACAAACATACAACTGTTTATTGCGCACATGAGGGGCTTTTAATGCACTAGAGCTTGTTTGTAAATACATAGCATTGACATTGCCAGGAGGAAGCTCGAGGGTCGTATAGAGATTGCCCGCATGAGGAGCATTTGCAGGATCAGTATAATTAGGAACATCTAAAAGAATCTGTTGTCCAAGAGTTGGTTGAGCCGATCCTGGGTTAAGAATGCGATAGAAAAAGAGTTGATTATAGGTACAGCATTCTGTCGGAGTACTGGGGGGCGGACAAAAGGGAACTATGTTTGGTAGGCAAGGATATTCAAATGCTACAGCATTTATAAGATACCCAAATTCGGCATCCGGATCAAAATTATCCGCCGGAGGAGTAAATGCAGAGATATTTGCTAATATTCCCGGGATTACGGTAAATGCTGGAGAGGTATTACCTGTTATTATAGCGCTGTTAGGAATAACCAGCGTTGAAGTACCAAGGAAAGCACCAGTAGTAGCATCAAATGTATCCATGCTAATGTAAACAGCATTTACATCGGTTGCTAATTGTTGGTAATCAAGAGGCGCAGGGCCATCAGCTGGAATGTTTTGAGGAACCAATTGCTCATTAGTAAACGTAACAACAGTCCACACTGTCTCAGAAGTTATCACACCAGAATCGCTCCAAGCAATAATGAGCTCTGAAGGATAGCCAATATTCATATTTTCAGCACTCAAGATCCACCGGTCAAGGAAGCGGCTGTAAGTGATACGAGGATCCCCTATAGATGCTCCCAAAAAGCTAGACCCATCAATATTAAGGACACCATCTGGTTTTCCTGTAGCTTTATCAAAACTACGAATAACACTATAGGAGAACATAATATACTGCTGAGGACCAACCGACCCAGTTAAGTTTTGATCTCCTCGCGCATCAAAAGGCTGGACAGTGTTACTTACTGTAGCAGCTTCAAAGTTTAAACCAAGCGTTTGTGCGGGGATTGCATTCGTTGGCCAGCTTGCCCTTGGAGAGTACAGCGTCGGAGATTGTTTTTGGACACCGCTATCTGATGCTTTACGAGGCTTGGACTTCCTATGTCTTCTCTCAAAAGCAGATTCTTTAACCATAGAAATGAGCTGCTCTCTTGTTACGGGTTGACTTTGATTCTCATCCGATAACCCTATGCTATTACCAAGCGCTCCTCCTAAAGCACCATTGAGACCTATCTGTATCCCATTTCCTCCGTTTGGCAACGGCTGCGTCCCGGTACAATCTGTGCCAATATAATTAGCTGTAATGAGATTACCCGTGGTATTAGGCGTACCATACAAGAGAATACCACCCGCACGATTACCTGAAATGACATTCTGCTGACCCGAAGTGCCTCCTATAGTATTTTGGCCATCATTGACTTCAATACCATAGTAGTTGTTCGCAAGCGCTCTGCTCCCGCTCACATCGGTGCCAATTAAATTGCACTGCACAACATTAAGTGTTGAGCCTGGTGTTTTGACATCTCCTAGAGAGATGCCAGAGCCGTTACCCGAGATCACATTGCTTATAAGACTATTCGATCCTGCTCCGAGGAGTATTATCCCCTTATTAGCATTGCCCAACGGTTTTGTTCCTGTAACATCTGTACCTATATAATTTCCTTGAATAGTAGTCTGAACACTGTTTCTAAGACGAATGCCCACCATGGACTGTCCTGAGATTAGATTCCTTTCGAAATCATTCGATCCACCTACAATATCATCAAAATCAAGGCGCAAGTGTAGACCGACTTGGCTCGTACCAAGTGAGACAGTACCGGTTCTATCAACTCCAATGTAATTATTTTGAATGAGCGTTCCTACATTGAAGAGTGAATTAATACACCCACCACCAACGCTGTAGGAATCGTCTACATCCCATCCAAAACTGCCAGCAATAAGATTACGATCTGCACACAAGGGCGTTCCTATCTGGACATTGGTACAATATGTGTTAATTGCACCGGCCAAACCAACTCCAGTGCGATTCGCCATTACCAATGTACCGCTTGCGTCTGTCCCTATAAAACAACCAAGAATCTGCACGTTGCTGATGTTGGCATTGGAAGCATCAAGTAAAATACCACTCGCAAGCCATTGATTAATAACTAATCCTCGAACTATTGACCCATCAACAGATGTGTTTGCAAGAGGAGCAAAATGCAATCCATTACCGGTAACGTACCCATCGCCCGTAGTATAGTTGTTACCATTAAGCACAATAGTAAGAACTGCACTATCACCTTGAGCCCTCGTATTAACTGCTGAACCCGGTTGGGTATATCCATCGATAGTTACCTGTTGTGTAATAGAATCTAAATCCTGCACTGGCTGTATGGTCCAGGTATTTGTGGCAGAATCGTATCCAGGGTCAGATGTCGCAATATTAAAACTGATCGTATCGCCCGTTCCTGCACCTGCATTTACTTGCTGAATTGCCCAGCGCAATGTTCCGACCGGTGGAGTGAGCGCATCTGCTGTTGAAGTAACTTGATACGTTACTGCATGAAGTGGCAACAGGGTTGCACACATGAGGCCACAGGCAAGAGCCGCTCGCGACCAAACAGTTTTATACATGTATAATTTCATAACTTCTCCTTTGAAAAATAATAAACACTTCATTACACTATCTACTTCGCTTTCAGAGCTCTCATCCAATCAATCTACCCTTCTTAAAAGCTCCATACAAAAAGCATACTCATTCCTACACTCGAAGATCAAGAGATTGTTTGTTGAATAAGCAAAGAATTGAAGAGAAAGCGATTTATTTGAAAGAATTCCGCTCTGTATGACCGAGGCTAACAAGAACAGTCAACGTATTGCGCACCCTGCTTACCAGCCTGAAATAGTCCGCATCAGATCCCAAGGGAAGGATCAAGATTTTCAGAATATTTTCTTTCGTTTTCTGCGAGCTCAGAAAGCATAGAAGTACGACCTCGGTTCACCAGCTGAGGTAGCCGAACATAGAATGTAAAAAGGAGTTCATAGTATACAAAATACAAGGGGTGCAGCGACATGAAAAACCTGATTAACACGATATTTTAAGTTTTCAAATCCGTCGAAAATAAAGCCTTTAAGGTATCGAATGCCATCCCCAGTACAAGACAAGCCACACAAATACTTCACCATATCAGCCATTCCGAATGCCAGCAATACAACGCAATGTGCTCCCGCTGTTTTTTTAGCGATAGTGCCTGGCAATCTCCTAAACCTAGCAATTGCTTGCTCGTTCGAAATAGTCGCTCAATTGGCCATCGCAACAAATAATTAAATAAGCAATTTCATATTCGCCAGAGGAGTTTTTGCTTTTCGTTGCAATCAAATAACGCCATTTTCGGTTCAAGAGTACCTTGAATTGTTTTTTTCGGGTATTTCTAGTGAGCCTTACTCCTGGGTGGTCTTTGATTTTTTTTAGAGAGGTACTTTTTTAACTATGTCCGGGTTTATTAGAGCAGTAAGCTCGTCAAACTTCTCCTTTGAAACAAGATCAATAATACGCTAGCTTGTCAGCATCCTTGCCACACGGCTATGTCCACCCTGTAGAGCTATTTCTTCTGGCGTTAAGCCATGGCACGAATTGTCAGCACTGGCACAAGCTTGCAATAATAATGTCACAAGTTCGATGGAGCCTAACTCCGCAGCTCTAAAAAGTGGAGTTTTTCCATTGCATATTACTTCTTTGTTAGCTTGTGCTTGCAAGAGTGTTTTTACTACCTGAACATGGCCTTGTTCGATAGCAAAATAGAGTGAAGTACGTCCACCATGCGAAGCCTCAATCCGCGCACCATTGCTTATGAGCAGTTTCACCACCTGAGCGTAACCCAAGTATGATGCTACGATCAAAGGAACTGATCCCTGCGATGGTTTCTCAGGATCAGCGCCCTTAGACAGAAGAAGAGCAACTACATCTGCATGACCATGCTGTGCGGCGAGATATAAGGGTATAAACCCATCGCTTTCTAGATTTACGTTCCAAGCAGAACACTCTTTTCAACCAAAGAAAGATCTCCAACGCGAGCAGCATGTGCCAACTCATCAATATGACGAGATACGCGCATTCTTAACTGTTGAGTATGTTTTTGACGAAGTACGGGGACTACTTGATTATAATCTAACAATGTGGTGGAATCATCCTGCTCGTCTAAAGGCCCTCTCTCAGGAATTGCACCAGCAGCCAACAACACTTCTGCGATATCAGAGTACTCAAGAAATAGGGCAAGGTTTAAAGGCGTTATCATACCCGGAACGTCAGGATCAGACCACAAAAAGTTTTTGTCTGCACCCGCATTTAATAAACATCTAACGATGTCAGCGGAACCCGCAAAGAACCTTTATTAGCATCTACCCCAAAATCTATTAAAATCTGCACAGCACGACTCTTATTTTGAGCAATCATCTGCAAGAGAAGCTCCTTACCAGAACTACTTTCCAGTCGCGACAAGTAGTCAGGGCTATTAGCTATGAGAAAGCATTTTGCCTCATCTGGCATTGTTGCCATTAGAAGCTCGTACAAATAATCGGGGTGATGCATTGTTTGCATCTGCATCCCATTTATACTATAAGTAACCAACAGAAGCAGAGCTCCTTTTTTATCCTATCAAGCATTGGTATCTCATTTTGTATTTGATTTATAAGTACATACCTGGCATCTTTTGGGGGTAGCTTAAGCTGCACTCAAAAGCGTAGCAAGCATAGCACAATAGAAATATTTTCGCAATCCAGCCCCTATCTTAGCGCCATTAATTAATCAAAAAAAATGCGGTTCGCGCAAACTCGGATTCTCTTTTTTTTAAGATCTAATTCTCATTATCCTATAAATAAAGGAGATCGTTATAGGGTTAATCTTGATCACTCTCAACTACGGCAGTTGTTAGCTTTCTGCTCGTCGGTAAAGTAGACTGAGGGGCGACGGATAAGAAAACCATGGGTAAAGTGTTTTCGAAGGAATCATAATGCCATCACCAAACGGAAACGCCCTCTGCTATGTAAGCAGAGGGCGCGAATATCGAAGGTTAGGGCGCAGGAAGCAACTGAGTTGCTTGAATTCCCCAACCATTTACAACGGCCGCCCATTCTCCGGTACCCCAAATAATTAAATCATTACTCGGATCTGGGGCTAAAGATGATTCATCTCCCCAGCGTTGGCCAATGTTCCCATTAGCAGAATTATTTAATGGTCCAAAATTATACGGATTACTTGTATTATTGGTAATCAAAACAGGATCTCGTGTTGTGCCTAAGGGGTCTGTAGCCTTTCGTCCTGCATAAAAGACATTCGTATAGTCATTGTTACCAGAAACCGTCCCCCCAATAACGAGATCATCATTTTTATTAGTCATAATAGCTGGAACATAATAAAACTTAGGACTATCAGTTATAGTTGGATCAAAAACCGTCCCCCATTGTACCAGAGCAGGACAGGTTGTCTCTGTTTCAATGCCACATCCGTTTCCTGTTGGATCTCCAGTGAGATCGAATTGATACCAACGCGTCCCAACACGATCACCAGCTGGATTTCCTGCTCCAGTGCTATCAACTTGGATGTTGTGGCAGACATATAACTGCTTGTTTCGCACATGAGGGGCATTTAATTTGCTAAATGTTGTTTGTAAATACATAGCATTGACACCACCCAGTTCAAATGTATAGAGATTGCCCTTATGGGGAGCATTTGCTGGATCAGTATAATTAGGCACATCTAACAGAATCTGTTGCCCAAGAGTCGGTTGAGCCGATCCTGGGTTAAGAATACGAAAGAAGAAGAGTTGATTATAGCTACAGCACTCTGTCGGAGTACTAGGTGGTGGACAAAAGGGAACAATGTTTGGTAAACAAGGGTATTCAAATCCTACAGCATTTATCAGATACCCAAATTCTGCATGAGGATCAAAATTATCTGCCGGAGGAGTAAATCCAGAGATATTTGCTAATATTCCCGGGATTACGGTAAAGGCTGGAGAGGTATTACCTGTTATTATAGCGCTGTTAGGAATAATAAGCGCCGATGATCCTAAGAAGTTACCAGTAGTATCAAAGGTGTCTACGCTAATATACACAGCATTGGAATCAGTTGCTAATTGTTGATAATCAAGAATCGCAGGTCCATCGGCTATAATGTTTTGTGGAACTAATTGTTCATTGGTAAATGTAGTAATCGTCCAGACAGTTTCCGGAGTTATTACACCAGAGTCACTCCAGGCAACAATAAGTTCAGTAGGACCACCAACTGCGAAGTCAAAGTTTTCGCAACTAAATATCCAACGGTCAAGAAAGCGACTATAATCGATACGAACATCTGCGGCATTAGTTCCAAAAAAACTTGCCGAATCAATATTAAGCACCCCGTCAGGCTGTCCGGTAATTTTATCAAAGCTACGAATGGCACCATAGGACATCAGAATATACTGCTTGGGGCCAACCCAACCATTTAGATTCTGATTCCCTGCCACGAACGTGGGTTGCACAGTATTACTCACTGTGGCAGCTTCAAAGTTTAACCCAATTATTTGGGCGGGCTCAGAAAGTGATTGCTGCAGAGACTTATCCATTACAGGAACCGAAAATCTTCCAGCTTGCGCTACCCTATGAGTCCCCGGAGTTTTTTGAATATTAAGTTTGCGCACGGGCCTCTGACGTTGAAAATCTTTAACCAAACCAAGAAATTGCTCTCTCGTCACGGGCTGGTCTCTTTGTATCTCTTTTTCGCTCATAGCAGGTATGCTTGAAGATGACCCAATGCTATTGCCCGATGCCCCTCCAAGTCCACCGGCGAGACCAATCTGTACACCATTGCCTCCGTTTGGTACCGGTTGTGTACCCGTTATATCAGTGCCGATATAATTATTAGTAACTATATTGGCCGTAGTAGTAGGAGTACCATAGATGAGAACACCACCCCTCCCATTTCCTGAGATAACATTTTGCATACCGGTACCTCCGACAGTGTTTTGGGCATCATTGAGCTCAATACCGTAGAAACTATTTGGAAGAGCCTTCGTTCCACTCACATCGGTACCAATCAAATTTCCCTGCATGGTATTAAGAATTGAGCCAAATTGCCCAACTATTCCTATATGGATGCCAGAGCCATTACCAGAGATTAGATTCCTTAACATAGTGTTTCCGAATGCTGCATCCCCATCTATCTGTATACCCTTATTAGCATTGCCCAAAGGCTTCGTTCCTGTAACATCGGTACCTACATAATTTCGTTGAATAGTAGTCTGAGCACTATTTCTAATACGAATGCCGACCATGGAATGGCCTGAAACTATATTCCCTTCAAAATCATTCGGCCCCCCTACAATATCATTAAAATCAGTCCGTAAGCTCAGACCGATTTGGCTCATACCAAGCGAAATAGTACCTGTTCTATCAACACCAACATAATTATTTTGAATGATCGTTCCTTCGCTGAATGTTGAATTAATGCATCCGCCATCAACGTTGTAGGTATCAACTACATCCCATCCAAAACTGCCTGCTATAAGATTACGATCTGCAAAAAGAGGAGTACCAATCTGAATATTAATACAATGTTTGCTACTCCCGCCTGACAAACCAATTCCGGCCCGATTCGCCATCACTCGTGTACCGCTTGCATCTGTCCCGATAAAACAGCCAATAATCTTCACGCTGCTAACATTAGCATGGGAAGGATCAAGCAAAATACCACTCGCAAGCCATTGATTAATAACTAATCCTCGAACTATTGACCCATCAACAGAGGTGTTTGCAAGAGGAGCAAAATGCAATCCATTACCGGTAACGTACCCATCGCCCGTAGTATAGTTGTTACCATTAAGCACAATAGTAAGAACTGCATTATCACCTCGAGCCCTCGTATTAACTGCTGAACCCGGTTGGGTATATCCATCGATAGTTACCTGTTGTGTAATAGAATCTAAATCCTGCACTGGCTGTATGGTCCAGGTATTTGTGGCAGAATCGTATCCAGGGTCAGATGTCGCAATATTAAAACTGATCGTATCGCCCGTTCCTGCACCTGCATTTACTTGCTGAATTGCCCAGCGCAATGTCCCGACTGGTGGAGTGAGCGCATCTACTGTTGAAGTAACCTGATACGTTACTGCATGAAGTGGCAACATGGTTGCACACATGAGGCCACAGGCAAATGCCGCTTGCACCCAAACGGTTTTATACATGTATAATTTCATAACTTCTCCTTTGAAAATAATAAACAATAACTTCATTACACTATCTACTTCGCTTTCAGAGTCTCGTTCAATCAATCCACCCTTCTTAAAAGCGCCATACAAAAAGCATACTCATTTCTACAATCGAAGATCAAGAGATTGTTAGTTGAGTAAGCAAAGAAAAGGAAACTGGGTTCACAAGCAACTGTTAGGGAAACCATTGCACCGAAAGCGATTTATTTGTAAAAATTCCGCATTCTATGACCAAGGCTAGCAAGATCAGTCAACGTATTGCGCACCCTGCTCACCAGCCTGAAATAGTCCGCATCAGATCCCAAGGGAAGGATCAAGATTTTCAGAATATTTTCTTTCGTTTTCTGCGAGCTCAGCATACTTAGAAGTACGACCTCGCATGTAGCTGAACAGAGAATGTGAAAAGGGTGAAGTGGAAAGAACTGCTATGCGCAAAATTCAGAATGTGGAATCGACCGAACCACTTAAATTTCGCAGCAAATCATTGAACAAAAGCTGAGAGTAATCTAGATGTTCATCAGATCATCATAAACATTCATAAGTGATATGATGCCACTGCAAAACAATACAAACCATCGAGAGTTGTGGCAGACAGGATCAGCCAGAAACGAAATAGCACTCTCTCTAGTTATTTATCCTTCCCAGGGCTTCTTTATTCGTTTACCATTTTTCGCTTTTAGCTCAGCCTGAGAATCAGTTCGTCCCCTGCCTTCGCTCTCCTCTGTCAGCTCAAAGGAAGTCTCAAAAGAATCTTTTTTTGCCACATGAGATGCTATCAATTTGAGTATTTCTCGATTACGAGTAACTATTGATTTTGGGTCTATATCATCTGCACGCACTCCATTGCTCAATAGCAATCTTACAATCGAAGCATGCCCAGCTTTCGCGGCAGCATAAAACGCAGATCTCAACGCCTCTTCGCTGCAAGCATCAGCTGCCAACAAGCTCTTCACTACTTCCAAATGTCCCCTCTCACATGCAGCATGAAGAGGCGATTCTCCATTACAATCTCTCTGAACAGCCTTATACTTCAAAAGCCATTCAACAACTCCAACATGATTAAAATAACATGCTGCAAATAATGGTGTTACCCCAGAAGAAGATGGCAGTTCTGGATCAGCGCCTCGAGCCAAAAGTATCGCAACGAGGGAAAAGTGCCCCCCAAGTGAGGCAACAAATAAGGCCGTGACTCCATTTTCGTAAGCATTTACATTCCAGTCTGCAGCAACCAAATCGAGCAACTTTTCATCCCCACTACGAGCAGCCATGAACAAAACACGTATTTGTTTCTCCATGACCTCTTCTAAGCTAGAACTCTGTGCCATGAGTATTAAACGTGCAGTACGTGCATGCTGGCCAGCAAAAGCAGCGCTCAGGGCCGCAGTTGTACAGTATCCTGCTCCGGCTTTCAACAAAAGCTCTACCACCGAATTATGCCCATGCCGAGCAGCCACAATCAACGGAGTATCGGTGCAAGGTGGAATACAAGGAGTATGCACTGAAGCTTCAGCTTGCAAGAGGAATTCAACCACATCCACCCTTCCTCGTTCTGATGCTAACACAAGCAAAGTACGTCCATCACTACAGTGTTTATTTACCATATCTGGTGTTACCAATGGCTTGAGATAATCAAAATGAGGAGCATCCACGAGCAGCAGTCCGGCAATCCTGTTGATGCGATATTGTTCGAGCAACTTCAATATTTCATAAAACCCATTTTTCCGAGCAATCGATTCTGGAGTTACGCCATTACAAGAGCTTGTAGAAGCATTCGCCTGCAATAACAAACGTACAATTTCAATATTGCCGATCTGAACAGCCTTAAACAGAGGCGTCTCTCCTTTTGATGTAGTTTCCTTTTTCACCCCAGCTGCTAATAATTGAGCAACTACTTGAGCATGCCCTGCTTTGACTGCACCAAAGAGAGGCGTTTCTTCTTTATACACTGCCTCCGCGTCTACACCGTACTTGAGGAGCAGACTGACTGTCTCAACATGTCCATTTTGGCATGCTAACAATAAGGGCGTCTCCTGATTATAAGGTATAGCAGGATAAGCGCCTCTCTTCAAAAGCAAGTCAACAACCGGAGCATGACCTGCAAAAGCTGCTAGGCACAATGCAGCTGGTCCATTTTCTTTTATATTCCATTCTTCTGCGCACCTCTCAACCTGTTCTACTTCACCACCACTAGCAGCAGACAGCAAAGTGATTGTTTGCTTTATACGGTACTCAACAAGTCGTTCGTTGGAATAAGCTGCTAGCACCTGCACTATGTCACTATAAGGCTTTTTAATCAATACAGACGCAGCAGTACCATTTGCAAATGCAATATTTAATGGTGAGCGCCCCTTGTACTTTTTATCCGGATCAGCACGATTATTTACCAATAACTTCACAACCGCTAAATGACCAAAATAAGCAGCAATATACAATGGTGTCATTCCAGAAGTTTCCACAGGATCAGGAAAATACAACGCATTGATCTGGGCGCCCCTAGACAACAAGAGGTCAACAATTTCTACTAATCCCTTGCTTGCAGCCACGTGCAAAGGTCTCATGAAAGATGCAGTTCCTTCATTAACGTCTACTCCTAATTCGACCAGGATCCTTACAACCTTAATATCTTCTTCTTTAACCATTTTCAAAAGCAGTGTTTCACCGTTAGAATTCCTTAAAGTACTCAAAGTACTCAGAGCAAAACTATTTGAAATCAGCTCCTTTTTTTGATCGTCAGGCAGTGACGATTTTAACAGAGCATGTACATAGTGATAAGTATACAGATGCTCATAGTCCAGCAATTGCTGTAAAACCATAGCATCGATACTCGCATACGCGAGCAACTGAAGCAGGAGGATTGTTCCTATTGCATTAAACTTTTGTAGTTTCTTGTTCAGAATAATAAACCTCACTTGATAATTCGGTGAACCCACCTAGTCAGTTTCACTGAAAATACCCGATGTTCTCGATTCTCGTTATCTCATCGAACTATTGGCCTACGAGCTTCTATATTTTCATACACCAGGAAATACTGGTCAACCTTACAAATTTTTGAGACATTACTATATATGCCACAAAAAAATGCGGTCATGAAAACACCGTTGTTGTATAGCCAATTATAGCAAGTTACATTGTTTTCACAATCGTGTATCACTAAAACTATTCACTTAGTCGGGCTTGACAGCCGGAGCAGTCAAAGCAATTTCATATAATAGCTTACTCATGCTCATCTGGATGGATACGACTGTAAAATTGAAAGATCCATGCTACCATTAATTGCTTAGCTCTTTAGATTTTTTTCAGTCACTGCCCCACAGAGACAATCCTTGAGAAAGGAATCTGTTTATATATGCTATTTTATCTGATTGAGTTCATCGATCAATTTTTTAAGATCATCGAAACGCACATCATAGAAATCAACAAATATATAATTTGGATACCTCTTGGTAATTTCCTTGAACCGTTCAACATGAGCCTTCACAATATCATATTGATTCGCTTGCTTGGCGAGATCAGCACTCCCAACGAGGGGAGTTACAAAGTGATTCAACTGGCCGAGCTTATACAAACTCCGAGAGCTACGCTCTAAAAGGTCCTTACTCCTATTGTCAGTTTCCAAATCCATTTTCAAAGCAGCAATCGATTTAAAATCATAGTGATTTCGCGTTAGTCTATTGCTACTGAGAATCCCAGCAACCCACGGCCGATTAGCAACCAGACCACTAAGCTCATCATTATCAGAAAAAACTACAAGCCGCTTGTTCCTCTTTATCATTGCTTCGAGCGTTGGCCAGATATTCTTGTCAGCACTCAAATTATATACATACTCAGAAAGACCTGACTTCTCGAAGCTGATGAGGATTTTTTCGAGCTGTTTTTCCGTAATAAAAATATTAAGAAATAAGGTAATAATTTCTCGTGGATTATCCTCGAGAAATTTCTTAATCTGCGTAAGAAACTTTTGCAAAGATTGATTGCTCGCGTCCATAAGCCAGAGATTCTTGCCAACCTTTGATTTAAGCTGATTTCTCAGAACTTTTACTTTAACATTTTTATCTATCAGATCAGTAAACTCGTTGAGAGGGAGTGTATGTGCTATCCAAGGCTCATCACCCTTAAGATGAAGCGGTATTTTAAAAGCACGAATACCATCGTTTAATTGCCCCGCAACCCTGTTATGCTGATTTGCTACAGGGTTAGGCACAACTTGAAACAATCTGTCCTTCGTACTAGAAGTTGCATTATGTGTCACCAATTGTGAAACTTCATTATACGGCTTATTACAAAGCCCTTTCCCATTGCAAAGATCAGCAAAGAGCTGAACATAAACAGACAGCACAATCAGACAGAACCAATAGAAAAGTTGTTTTCTCAGCATTTCTCACCCTTAAGCATTAATAGAACTAATTTCAACATACACTAGCCAGTGGACGACTTTCAAGAGTCTGATCTTTTTGAGCAATTTTTCTAGTCCTCACAACGTAGACACAAATCTTGCTATCATTAATCTTTATTTGCTAATCTGAAAATTGAGAGGGCTTAAAATCTCGCATTAAAAAATTGATACATCGACTTCAACAAAGAGGAGCTATTCATGAAAAAAATACTGGTTTGTTTACTCAGCTTACTCTCCATTCACCTAATGGAAGCTGTCACCTTGCACAGAGTTATCCTTTCTACAAACTGTAATCGTATGTATAGAGATTTTTGGCCGATAGTCGCGCCGCTCTGGAAAGCAATGGGGCTCAGACCAACAGTAGTCTTAGTAAATGAGGAGAATTGCCCTCTTGATGAATCATTGGGAGACGTTATACACTTCAAGCCTCTTGCCGATGTTCCGGTAGCACAACAAGCACAAGTACTACGCCTCCTGGTACCAGCGCTCTTTCCAGATGATGTCTGCCTCATCTCAGATATCGATATGATACCGATTTCTTTAACGTATTTTACTCAAGGAGCAGCGCTGTGTAAAAATGACAATGCCTTTATGGTATACAAAAGTGAACAGTATGCACGCGCTAAAACTCCACTTTTTAAAAATCGATGGCCGATGTGCTACGTAGCTGCTAAGGGACGCATCTTTAGTGAAATATTTGGAGCTACTCGCATTGAAGAGTTTCCTAAAATTCTCAGACAGTGGAACGCACTTGGACATGGATGGCATACTGATGAAAAAGTGATGTATATGCTTGTAAAGAAATGGGAAGCTGAGAAAGGCGGGGTCATTTGGCTTAAGGGAGATGGAAGCAAGCACAGAATTAACCGTGACAATTCAAACTATATGAAAGCACTTAAAACTGGCACCTTAGCATTGGACACGCTGATTGATTTTCATGCTCCTCGACCCTATCAAAACCATGCAAAAGAAATCGATACTGTCATTGCAGCAATTTATAAGCAGTGGGCTCTCCAGGCAAACCGAAAGAAAGCATAGACGTAGATCTTTCAGAGTACCCTTTCATAGCCGCTACAAAGCGAGGAAAGCTGCTCGCCTAGAATCTCTCTGGGCTCAGAGAGCGAGAGCCATCTTCTTTCCAACGACAGGAAAACCAAGAATTTACGCACTTTTGCAAGTTAAGCTCACATTTTTACCCTGATTCTAAAGTCAAAATCCCACGACTTGCACAGATTAGGGATAGGACTCCCAAATCTGTCACAGAAATTCTGGTAAATCAGGAGATTTAAGAGTAAAATGAGACAGATATTGGATAGGACTCCCAAAAATGTCACAAAGGATGAAGATGATTTACCGCACAATCACAGAGAAGCTCCTTAAAAGCAGTACTCAGTACCCTGTTATAGCCCTGACTGGACCACGACAGTCGGGCAAGACGACTCTTGTGCGATCAACGTTTGTTAATTATACCTATGTTTCCTTAGAAAACGACGACGTGCGACAATTTGCAGACCAAGATCCCATCAAATTCTTGGATACCTATGGGAGCGGCGAAGGAATTATTATTGACGAGATCCAACATGTACCCAAACTACTTTCCTACATTCAAACAATCGTTGATGAGGATAAGCGTTTTGGGAGATTCATTATAACTGGCTCGCAAAATTTTCTTGTAAATGAGGCAGTTACCCAAAGCTTAGCAGGAAGAGTCGCGCTGCTCACCTTATTTCCTTTTTCAATCGAAGAATTAAAAAACGCATCTTTGCTCCCAACAATACTAGAGGAAGCCCTCTTCAAGGGATCCTACCCCGGCGCATATGTAAACGAGCATTCACCACACGAACTTTATACTAATTACATTCGTACCTATGTAGAACGAGACGTACGCACTATTAAGAATGTGCAAAATCTAAGCATGTTTCAAAACTTCATGAAACTATGCGCTGGTCGTGCTGGACAGGTACTTAATATCAGTTCATTAGCAAACGATTGTGGCATAGATCATAAAACTGCGCATGGCTGGATCTCCCTGCTAGAAGCAAGTTATGTCCTTTTCTTGGTATACCCATATCACAAAAAATTTGGAAAGCGCGTTACCAAGGCGCCAAAGCTCTATTTTACCGATACAGGCATGGTCTGCGCACTGTTGCGAATTCGATCTGCCGAGGAGCTTTCTTCATCATACCTGCTGGGTTCACTCTTTGAAAATCTCATTATTGCAGATCTGTTCAAACAATATTATAACCAAGGAATCACCCCCTCAATATACTTCTGGAGAGATCAGCGCCACGAGCTCGATTGTATAATCGACGAACCTCGGGGACCCTTTGCCATCGAAATTAAATCTGGTGCAACGGTAACAAATAACTACTTCTCACAACTTACTTATTGGGCCGGTCTATCAGGAGCCCCTAGTTTCAATAATTTTGTCGTCTATGGTGGGTCCGAAAATCAAATACGTACGGCTGCTAACGTTGTTGCTTGGAAAGATTCAGGAACCCTTGTCAGTCGGTTCATCTAGCTGTTTCTTGAGAAACAACTGCCAAGCGGGAATAACCTCGATTAATCCATGCGGACTTTCTATCACTTCCGATTCATCGAGAGTAACTATAAGGCCCTTTGGCACATTAAGCTCTTTCATACCCTGGGCGAGTGCCTCAAGTTCTCGCTTTCGAGTCCGAGGATCTTTAATCGTAAGAGATACCTGCACAAGATGCATCGTCTGGTCTGCCAGGAGTAGAACAAAATCTACTTCTTTACCGTCGATCGTTTTGTAGTAGAAGACATCTGAAGAATAGGCACGAAGGTAGGCAAAGACTGCAGTTTCCAATTGACTCGCCAAATCAAAATCACTCGCTATGGTGAAAGCAGTAATCAACCCTTGATCTATTGCGTATATTTTTTTAATCCCGTATGCCGATTTGGTAACGGACAAGTCAAACTTAGGAAGTGAAAATACGCAGTAGGCATCTTCAAAATAACCCATATACTCGTAGAGAGAATTCTTGCTTACCTCGTATCCCATTGATTTGAAAATGTGATACATCTTATTAAGGCTGAAGCTCGTTGCACTATTGCGCAAAGCATGAGACAAGAGTAGTTTTAGAGCATGAGTATTACCAACTCCGTATCTATCGACAATATCTCTGTAAATCACCGAAGAAGTGTATCCTTGGAGCAATGTACGATGCACGTCGGGCGCCGCGCCCACCGTTTCAGGAAAGCCGCCCACTCGCAGAAACTTTTGCAAATGATGCATCAATTCAATTTTCTCAGATGACGACTTGTCACTCTTCCCAATTGCAAAACCAAGCCGATGCAGGTATTCCCGAAAGTTAAACGGAAATATCTCCTGAACCATCGTTCTTCCTCGCAATGAGGAGGCAATCTCCTTACTAAGCATTTTGCTGGACGAACCAGTAAGATAGATATGCATTGCTTCTTGATCGAGCAAACGCCTCACAAACTTCTCCCAACCCTCAACTTCATGTATCTCATCAAAAAAGAAATGGACATCCGGATCCACTAAATAGTCAGGGTACAACTCAAAGTACGCTTTCAAAATATCTTGAAAGTTTTTGCCTTGCATGTCCGAAAGCCGATCATCTTCAAAATTAAGATAGAGAATTTTGGTACGGTCTACCCCCGTGGACATAAGATCATGCATTAATTGATACAAGTACCAGGTTTTACCCGAACGTCTCATTCCCAAAAAGACATATGCCTTTCTTACCCCCGGCGGGACTACTTTGAGAGTAAGCTCACGCTTTGATGGCTTGGCAAGCAGCTTCCTCTGAAACTCTACTATCAGTTCTTTAAAAAGCTCTTTCATTTTTTCCCTTTAATAAGGACAAACTTTCTACTTTCTTTCCCTTCATGAGGGATAAAATACCATATTTTTTTCCCTCTCGCAAGGAAAGAGGCAAAGCTTCTGCCACTAAGATCCTCACAGAAGGCCTTTACTAGTTTTTTGGTCACCGATCTGATTACTGAAAGCTGACAAGGGAGGGCTTCTGATGAGAAGTTTCTCGCAAAGACTTCATGGATCCCAAGTGAGCGATTTCTCACATTCAGTTCAAAGTAGAGGCTGCCAAAAGCAGACACATTTTACTTTTTCTTCCCTCTATGAGGGACAAAATATCAGCTTCTTTCCCTCTTGCAAGGAAAGAGTACAAGCTTTTGCCCGTACGGTCCTCGCACAAGGCTTTTGCCAGCCTTTTGATCGCTGATCAGATGTCTGCAGGCTGATTTAACATAGAAGTTTCTCGCAAAGACTTCATGGTCCTCTTGTAGGCGATTTCTCACATTCAGTTCAAAGTAGAAGCTGCCAAAAGCAGACATATTTTAATTTTTCTTCCCTCTATGAGGGATAAAATATCATTTTCTTTCCCTCATGCAGGGAAAGAGGTCGCGATTGTGTCACTAAGGTCCTTGCACAAGGCCTTTACGATTCCTTTGATAGTCGATCATATGTCTGACAAAAAAGACAAGCGCTTAGAAATTTTTTGCAAAACGAAACACTGCACGGACCCCTTTTGGTCGGTTCCTTACATTAAATTCAAAATAGAGGTTGCCAAAAATGAACAAATCTTCTCGAGGCAATGTTAGAACGCCTGGTCCGATACCAACAACTCGTTCCTTGCTATTGGGAACCTCAACTCCCTGAACCTTATTATTCTGCAGCTGCTGAAGATAGTAGCCATTTATGCCGATGTACCATTTCATAGGCTCTATCCGATAGGTGAGATCAAAATTCATATGGAAGGTATCCCCGAGTCTTCTACAATTTTTTTTATCAAAGCTGCACCATAAGTAGTGAAGCCGCCATGAAGAGCTTATTTTCTCGGTAATGAAAAGGGTTGCTGCCCAATGAGGTGAAATGACGTAAAAAGCGTTTCCCGGATTGATGCTAAACTCAGGAGCTTTATTCTTTCCTGTCGGAAATGAGAAAATACAAGCTAACCGATGGACGAAGAAAGGTTTATCTGCTCGCCACATTAAATCCCATTGCAAAAAGGGGGCTACTACAAAATCAGAAAATCCGCTGCCACTGCTTTTTATTCCTAGCTGATTGCGATTCAACTGAGCGTAGAATGCGATAGGCAGCAAGACTGAGACACCAGGCTTTGCATTGAACAGAATGTTTTCTGGAGCCTGATAGGTACCCTGAGGACTCACAACCAAGACATTTAACTGGGGATTTGTGATACCTGGAAGAGGATTCCCCTGAAAGTCAGTAAAGGTATTCGAATGATAAAACACTTGAAACTGTTGATAGGACCATTCTTTTCTATTTAACAAGCCAAATCCATCGAAAAAGCTTGTAGAGCCTAAGTTAACAGGTGGCAAACCATATCCTACAGCTTTCTGCAAACTGAAGAGAAAAAACAATAGCCAGATGTTTCTAGAGTACATACCGCCCCGTTAACGAAAAAGGCACTTCCTGTGAAGTGCCCTCTTTATTTCTAAAAGACTTATTTTCTTCGAGCTACTTTTGCGAGCAATCGCAAAAGCTCAACATAGAGCCAAATAAGTGTAACAAGAACCATAAATGCAGCATACCATTCCATATAGTCTGGACGCTCTGCCTCTACACTTTCTTCAATCAACTGAAAATCGAGCAATAAATTAAACGCGGCAATACCAACCACAAAAAGGCTAAAGAGAATGCTCGTCATACTGCTACTTTGATAAAAGGCGGTCGTTTGGACACCGCAGAGAGCTAGACCAAACAGAAGGAGATAGGTAAGCCCAATACCAGCTGTAGCTGAAATAATTATTGCCTTAACCGTTTCAGTCACTTCAATAAGCTTAAGTCTATAGACGAGTAACATACCCACAGCCGTCGCAGACGTAAGAGCAAGCGCAAGTGTAGTAATACCACCATAGCGAAGTTCATACGCAGCAGAGATTCCTCCGAGAAGAAACCCTTGAAGCACAGCATACGGCAAAGTCGTATAACGTGACAAGTGAGGTCTGAAGACTGTTACTATACTGAGTATCACACCTCCTATAAAAGCTCCCAAAGTAAGAGTACTGTTGAGAGAATTTCCTGAGAAAAACTGCCACCAACTAAGAGCTGCTGCCCCGATCATTGCAGCAATAAGCAATGTTACTTTGGTCAGCGTACCTTGCAACGTCATCGGCCTGTCAGCGTGAGAGCTCGTTGCCGAAAACACATTTTTTACGATATCAAATGCCATGAATCACCTCATTAAGTGAAAGATCAACTATACATTGTTAGTATAGACCAAAATTCAAAAAACACCAGCTGCAGCTAACATAAAAGTAAACACTATCACTGACTGAGAGGTCGCTCCCTATTTGAGCGAGGCAGCATCTGATTATCTGCATGATGATGAAGGGCACTATCTAACCAATTAATAAGATTGTTACCCAAATGCCTCATCGGTATTTTTCCACTACGATACGCATGATAAAGCGCTTCTTTCATTTCTAATGTTTCATCGTAGCCATCTTTTATCAACTCAGTCCACCGATATGCAATGTCTCTGCCTACTTTACTACGCGGGTCTGCGTCAAGGCTTCTTTCTATATCATCGATAAGCTCTTGCCATCGTTTTCTATAGAGAGCAAGCTCCTTCGCTGCAGGCTGGTCAATTTCTGTGGCCTGTCTTCCAAGTATCTTTCTCCTCAACTCCTCAAACAAATGCTCTTCAATAAGCCTTAGAAGTAGATGCAAATCGATACTGTCCCGAGTTCTCGAGTGTTGTAAAATAATTTCCAATGCCTTACAAGAAGTCTGGAGCTCTTCAAGTTGCTCCTGTGCTTCAAAACTTTGTCTTTGAAGGTCTTGCAAGCTCATAACACCATTTTTCTTGAGTATCTCTTTAATTACTAATAAGGAAAATCCCAAAAACCGAAGCGCGAGGATCGGCTGAACTTTTAACAAATCAAACTGTGAATACACACGGTATCCATTTGATAATCGTTTTGAAGGTTTTAACAAACCAATACGATCATAATGATGCAAAGAACGCACCGAAATGTTCGTCATAATACTAAATTCTTTTATCAACCAAGTAGCCATAGTTCCCTTTTATACTTTATCTTTGCATAAAACATCTCCTGTATTGAGGATATACCTCTGATACTTTTCCAAATAAGTCATTGCTCAAATCAATGAATGATTCTAAATCATTTTTTTTCGAGTCTAATTATCTAATACAGCTCACGAATCTGCTTTGAATTGTTGTATACCGACATAAGGATGACAAGCAGATTGTGACTCATATGAACAATCACGTGATTGTTTAAGCATAAATCTCTATTTAAAAGTTATTTTGACTAGTTCTAGCAACAACCCGCAAGAAATAGATGCGATTATTCGTAAACTCCTTTTTTGTGATAGGTTAGAGCAACCTCTAACCACAGTGTTAAATTTTTACTGAAATGAATGTTTGGTAATGTTCCATCACTATAAGCATTGTACAATGCTTCTTTTACTTTCGGGTTCTTTCCATCACACTCATTTACCAAATCAATCCAGTTATCAGCAACCCTCCTTCCCACGATACCCAAAGGATCTTCATGAAGACATTCTTCAATTTCTTCAATGAGCTCTTCCCATCGTTTTCCATAGTGGGCAAGCTCTTGCTGAGCAGCCTGTTCAAGTTTACTCGTGTGTTTACAAAACAATTTCCTTCTTAGCTCTTCAAACATTTTTACTCCCCATCTGCACTACAGCTCCTTGAAAACTCTTCGTTTCTCCAGGCCAGGAGGAAGAGGTGCACAGTTCACTATTTTAAGCGCAACTTCTAACCAATCAACGACCTCCTTGCTAAAAGGGGTATTGGGTATTTTAGCACCTAGGTAAGCATCATGTAACGCTTGCTTCAATGCAGGTTCTCTGTCGCATGATTCATTTGCTAGTTTTGCCCATGCATAGGCAATTTGTTTACCTCTCTCGCCACACGGGTCTTCTTCAAGAGATGCTACTATTTCCGTAATAAGATCTTCCCATCGCTTTTTGTAGTAAGCAAACTCTTCGGCAAAGGATGGCTCAAGATTAGGAGCTGACTTGCCAAATACCTTTTTTTTGTCTTCGGCAGAAATATTCTCATTTATAAAGCTTATAATGTGAGGCAAATTAAGATTCACTTCATTCTCAGAATGTGCTATGAGCAACTCTAATACTTTATAGGCAGCTTGCAGTTGTTCAATCTCTGACTTCAGTGCAACACGCTGCTTTTGGAGATCTTCCAGTGCAAGGCTATCATTTTTGAGAATCTTGCTAATCTGTAGCAAAGAAAATCCCATGAAACGAAGTGCTACTATCGGATGAACCTTTGCCAGATCTAACTCGGAATATACCCGATATCCATTTGCTAAACGTTTCGATGGTTTTAGCAGCCCAATACGATCATAATGCTGTAATGATCGCACTGTTATGTTAGTAATTTTACTAAATTCTTTGATAAACCAAGTAGCCATTTTCCCTCTCAATATAATGCCTGGATATAAGGTTAAGGCATACACCTATGTAAGAGTCAAGTAATTTTTTTTTTAAGAAAAATAAAATCAAATAACCCTCAACAACCCTTCTTGGCAAAATCCACCTTAGTGGTCCCATGCTCTTATGAGATGGCTAATCGAGAGGTTAATTTACCAAAAAAATCAAAAAATTCAATGAACTTTAGCATTATTCATGACAAAATCATTTTTATCGATAATTTGACTTTTTATCGATAAAGCTATACCTTGAAACTACACTACTTGAGGAACACTACCATGAATGAACATCATACTCTTACCAGTAAATGTTACGAACAGCTGCAAAACGATATTATCGAAGGGACACTACACCCAGGGGAGAAGCTTATTATTGAGAAGCTTAAACAACGTTACGGAGTAGGACCTACCCCCTTAAGAGAAGCACTCTCTCGCCTGCTCGATACGGGACTCGTTACAATACTTGAAAATAGGGGCTTTTATGTACGTCAGGTATCTGAGGCCGACATTCGAGATATTTATCATACGTTCTCTCTCATTGAGACCATAGCACTTACCGAAGCACTGGTACGGGGAGATGATCGCTGGGAGGCCGGAATTGTATCTACCCTTCATGAGCTCTCGCTCATCGAGCTAAAATCAGAAGTCAGTGATTACACAGTATGGAGAGAACGAAATTACGCATTTCATTGTGCTCTCATAGCAGGATGCAATTCTCCCACCTTACTTCAAATACGCTCAACGCTCTACAAGAAATTTGATCGCTATTGTCGAATGAGTTTTCACCTTGCAAGCACTCACTTACCGTTCAATCATGAAGAGCATGTACAATTAAGCCAAGCCGCACTCAAACGAGATACAGCTGAGGCATGTGACCTTACTACGCATCATATTTTTGGTGCACTTGAAGAAATAATACAAGTACTCAAAACAAAACGGCTCATCTAGCAAGGAATTTTAAATGAATTACGCTATCCGCATTGCAATCCTCTATGGCATTGTCTGGTTTATCGATTTGCTGGATGCTTCTATTTTAAATGTAGCTCTCCCAAGTATTGCCCATGGCTTTAATACAACTGCACCACATGCAGAATGGGCTATTATAGGATTTCTGTTAGCTCTCACCATAGCTATTCCCCTGAGTGGATGGCTCTCAAACGAGCATGGGGCAAAAAAGATTTTTTTTGGAGCACAGGTACTCTATACAATGAGCTCACTTGCCTGCGGACTCGCTCCTTCACTGAGCATACTCATTCTCTGCAGGGTTATACAAGGTGCTGCTGGTGGACTCCTCATACCGGTGGGAATGACGCTCTTGCTCCAAAATACACCGGCACATCAATGGGCTACCATCACTTCAAATATGAATATGATTACTCTCATCGCACCCGCACTCGGCCCCTTACTTGCAGGGTATATAACTGCTTCATTCGGCTGGCGCTGGTTATTTTTATTTAAATTTCCTCTCTCAGCAGTGTGCCTTCTCCTCACCCAGCTATGGCTCCATGAAGAACCTACACAACCTCGCACCCCGTTTGATGGGACAGGATATGCTGCAGCAAGTATCTCATTGATAACCCTGCTCCTTGCAGTATCAAATATTGGGCAACTGAGCACACCTCTTCTGCTTCTTTTTGGCGGGATATCTCTTATTACCGGACTGCTCTTTTGGAGAATCGAATCAAAGAGGGATCATCCTTTGATACCACCTTCGATTTTTAAGGTGCAGTTTTTTGGCGTGGGGAATATCATTCAATGCGCTGCTAATATGATTTTCCTTGGGGCGACATTCATTACCGGCCTCTACTTACAAGAGGCGCTTGGATTTTCAATCGTTAAAACTGGCTGGATACTTGCAGCAATTACACCGGGCATGCTAGCAGTATTACCGTTCATAAGCAGATATTACAATCGACTAGGGCCCCTCCCCTTTATTGTACCTGGTCTTATTGGCTTATCTGCTTCTATGTTCGCCCTCCTGTTTGTTACCCCACAAACGTCTCCCCTGATTATTGCTTGCATTATATTCTGTGAAGGAGCAACATCGACCCTTATACAAACCCCTAATGCACTCACTATCTTCTGCGAAGTCCCTTCAGAGCTTAAGGGAGTAGGAAGTTCAATCTATGCTCTTGGGAAACAGCTCTCAGCAAGCATAGGAGTTGCGCTCTCAACGATGCTCTTAGCAATAGCACTCAAATGGCATGGGGTATCGGTACTCACGCTGGGCAGTCAACAGCTCTTCACTCTTGTATACCTCGCCCTTGGAACAATACCGCTTCTCGCACTTATAGCCTGCCTTTTCATCGACAATCAGCGAGCGCGTAAGCAGTTTGCCAAAGCAAAGCACCTGCCTTCCGAAACTGAGCTGGCAACCGAATAAACCACTACGTACTTATTTTGCACAAACACTTGATTGTGGAATGCATACTTTCATATACTCATGAGGAGTAAGTTCACCGTGCATCACAATGAAAGGAAAAAATTAGTATGAATACGCATCAACTTTTATGGTGCTTATTAGCACTGTATCCAAGCATAGAGGGAGTAACCCAAATTGTTACGACAACATCGGATATACCAGTAAGCGGCCAGCTTACGTTAAGGGAAGCAATCAATGCTGTGAATGCGTCACAGGACGCTACTAACTTTATCACGTTTGCTATTCCAGGTACAGAAGTTCAGATCATAACTCCTTTGAATACCTTACCTCAGATTGTTAAGAAAGTTACCATAGATGGGTACACACAGCCCGGCTCCGTAAAGAATAGTTCTACAGATCGCAGCAGTAATGCTCACCCTACAGTAGTCATTCAGGGTGATTTAATTAATCAAGTGACTGGAGAAATTAATCCAGCACCACAAACAACCTTCGGCCTGCGCTTTGGCGTTGCGGTATCTCCTGATGGCACCGTGCTCTCAACTTCCGAAGGATCAACGATTAGTGGCCTTGTCATTAATAATTGTTTTAGTGCGGGTATCGAAATACTCGGTGCAAGTTCTCTCACCATCAAGGGAAACTTTCTTGGAACTGATGATACCGGTGAAATCGTCATCCCAAATGGTTCAGCAATTCGCATCGCTCCTGCCTCGGAATCACTACCAGCAAATACCTGCTGCATAGGTGGAGGCGACTCTGCTGATAAAAACCTTATCGCAGGTACCCTCTATCCCTTTAGAAATGGAGGGGTATTTCTTGCAGGGATCAAACAAAACGATAATCCGTAATAATATTATTGGAACTAATAAGGAAGGAACTGAAGCCTTAGGAAGTACAGACTTTGGTATCTTCATCTCTGGAGATTCTTCAACGACCCGCATTGACCATAATCTCATTTCCGGCTGTTCATACGCAGGAATTAACATTCGCAACTCAAGTGGAACTCTCATTACCGATAATTTCATTGGGACAAATGTAAGTGGAACAAGCTCTCTCGCCAACGGTACGGGCATCATATATACAGGCGGGAATGTGATATTCTGACGATGACACCATCATTGGTGGATATAATCCTGCAGAACGCAATATTATTTCTGGAAATGCTGGACATGGTATTTTGTTAGCAAGCTTTGGGAAGTTTATGTATTCTTACAATGATCGGGTATACCAAACGTATATCTATAATAATTTTATCGGTGTCGATGTCACGGGCCTTGCAGCCCTTCCTAACGCCGCTTCTGGGGTATATCTTGGTCCGAGTGCCTACACTGAGCTAGAAAAAAACATTATTTCTGGAAATGGAGAACATGGGGTAACCATTGCCGAAGATAGCTATGGCACAACCCTTGGAGGTAACTTCATAGGAACAGATAGCTCAGGATCTGGTGCAATACCAAATAGCGGCGATGGAATTTGGATCGGAAAAGCGCAAGGTGCTGCATCCGACACGTATATTTCGGACTTATCTGATAGAGGTGGTAATATTATTTCAGGAAATCGAGGAAATGGCGTCAGTATTAGATCATTTTCAGACTACATCACCATTCAAAATAATCTCATTGGGAGAGCAAAGGATACTACCGAACTAGGTAATGGTGGCGCCGGTATCTTCATCCAGTGTTCCTCAGATAATCAAATAGGAAATGACTATTATGTAGACGATAAAATTGAAGGAAATACGATAAGCGCCAATGGCGGTCCAGGAGTCATTATCCTTGACCCTACAAACAATGATGCATCGGTAAGAAATACCATTCTCTCCAATAGCATTTACTGTAATGGTGGTAAGGGCATTCAGCTTGGCGCTTCTTCCTGTAAAAATCTTTCTGGGCCTAATAAATGCCTCCATCATCCAATAATTACTTCAGTTACTACGGACGGTACATCAACGCTCATCAAGGGAGAGCTTCGTAATATGGAAGATGGATATCATAATTATTACAAAGTTCAATTATTTGATACAAGCGCAACCTGTATCTCCACAGCCAATGGAGAGACCTTTGTCAAAGAGCTCTCTGTAGATGCGGATGGAAAGAAGCATGTTTTATTTGAAGAACGCATAGATCGTGTTCTGCAATCGGTAAGCGCAACCGCTACCGGTTCGAGCGGTAATACGTCTGAATTGAGCCCCAATGTAAATGCTGTAATTGTCGATACCCTTTAAGGAGAACCTATGTTTAAAGCTCTACTTATGACTGCTTGCTTAACTGCACAAGCACAAAATGTAACAATTCCTTTAGCAGTTACCGCTCTCGTACAAGATAAGACGCCTGCTCCACCAGGAGCACCTCTTCCTTCCGCCATAGGGGGCGCTGTCGGCACAACACAGATTGTGGTCTGCACAAATTCAGGCGTTAAAAGCTTAGATAAGATAACTGGGCTACCAGATAATGTGCTCAATATAGCCGTCTCTTCTCTCTTTAATGAAAGCGGCTACGCCATTACGGGCTGTCATATTCGTTTTGATGCATATACTCAGCGATGGATTGCTATCGGAATTTTGAGTAATCCTGGAGATGGCAATAGTAATGTGCTCTATATCGCAGTAGCTGATACAAGCACGACTAATGGTACTATCACTCCTTATACCAGCTGGCAGGTTTTCAGCTTTAATCCAGATAACATCCCCAATGGGCCGGGCAGTTGCCAAACTGACGAAATTCTCTATCTAAGTTCACCTACGCTCGCCATTGATGCTAAAGCTGTTTATATAGGCGCCAATATGCTTTCAACTGAGGGTACGCTTCGGCGGGCCACTGCGTATGTTATACAGAAAGAATCACTGTTTCAACCTGATAAGTACGCAGTTAAGATTGTAGCTTTCAATAATATATCATCCTATGAACTCTTTTATGATCTGCAGGGAGTCGATACGCTCAGTGACCCCAATCCTCCCTTTGGTGGATTCATTGCAACAAGTATCAAAAGACCAACAAGTACCTTGGGCTATTACAAAATCCTCAACCAGGACTTTGTCACGAGTAGCAAGTTTCCTGAGGGACTGCCACGGATTGAAGGGCCGTATCTCATTGAGGGAGGTCCTCTGATAGATACCGATACCGTCTACGCTCCTCATAAAGGCAACCTTGGTGGCTCAGAAGGCCTCATACAATCTGCAACCGGAAAATTACTCACGGCCTCTATGCAAAAAAAGCCAGGATCAGACGACTTTCTCCTTCATACAACACTATGTGCGCCAGTCAATGGACAAGGCACAGGAGTAACACCAACCGATCGGTTAGGAATCTATTGGTATGAAATTGAAAATCTAGCCACTAAGCCGCAATTAACTGATAATTGTGGGGTTATCTATGACCCCAGCTCCACTAATCCCAACTCCTATTACTTGCCTGCAATTATGACTGATAAAGAGGGGAATATGACCATTAGTTGCTCATCTTCTGGCAATGCTAGATTCATAGAAGCAGTTACGTTCGGCAGAAAATATACTGATGCACCTGGTCAACTTGGGCCTGAACAACTCATACAGGGCAGTAATGCAGCGTATAATTTTGAGTATCCTCTTCAACACTGGGGAGACTATACCTATACCAGCCTAGATCCAGTTAACCAAAAAGATATGTATACCTTCCAACAATATACTCACAAGGCCAATACATGGGGAATTATAGTGGCTCAATTGCAGGTATAGCCACTCAAGCTCGAGAAGCTTATTTTTAGCAGCTCCCCTTTTGCCGAAGGGGAAGAGCGCAGATAAGCTCCACACAGCATAGTTAAATAGTTTGTGGTTACAGAGCGGAGAGGTCTTCTCTCCGCCCATCCCAGCATCTAAGCATCTGCATACAGTCCTTGTTCAAGCACGAACAGTAGTACTGGTTACCTGGCTTTTAGGAAGCACCTTGCTTGCGTTTAATATGAAGCAAGACCATGTGCCGATTTGCAAACAAGGAATCTTTGCAAATCGTTTTGGAACAATTTTGTTGATCACGATTATAGCGTTTATACTTGCAATAACACATGTATCATTTCTTTTCTCTTACCTACAAACAACGAGGCTTTCTTCTTCTCAGTGGGCGCTGATACTTTTGGTTTCCGTTGTTTCTACGTGTTGGATAGAATTAAAGAAAATAGTGTCTATTGCCTCAAAAGATTAGCGTGAACAATCAGTATGACAGAGTGTGATTCTGGTTCAAAACTAAGTGCTTGGGCACAAGCGATTATCACGGGGCTCCGGTATTATGAATTTGCAAATCAATCATAATATTTTGAACAGGCTTGTCTGAAAACCGATTGACCTCCATGGCACTCAAAAGCACCAACGGAGGCCATTAGCGAAGTATAAACTTACTTGTTCGTTTCGGGGAGCAACAAAGGCATAATCTCATAGAGAGAATTTTTATTCGCAATAGTGTAAGGGATAGCCTTACGCTTATCGGCTAGCGATTTATCTGCACCAGCAGCTAATAACAATTGAATCACTTGAACATGGCTAGACATCGCTTGCGCAAGTGCCGGGTCACGTTCATCAAAACGTTTTTCCTTTATAGCCAGCATCGTTGCATCATTTCTTGCTCTAGCAGCACCCTTAACAGCAGCCAATAAGGGAGTTCTGCCAAAATAATCACCTTTGTTTACATCTACCCCAGCATCTAATAATATACTCACAGCATTACCAAGACCTTGGTAGGCGGCCATATGCAAAGCCGTTTGACCATTATAAAGACCCTTGTTCCAGGCCCCTGCTTCCAGCAACAATTGAACTGCTTCTGTACTGCCTTTATTAGCTGCTTCAAAAAGCAGTTTATGCCCATTTGCCGTATTTTCGTTAAATGGGACCTGCAAGTCACGCAAGATTTGGAAAGCAGCTTCCATAGCTTCTGATTGGGCATCTCGCTGATCTATTACTTCCGCTCCATACAGAGCTCCACAGCTCAAAAAAGATAAAAGGGCTAATGCCCCTACTGATGTATTCATAGGAAATCCCCCTAAAAATTTAAACATGTTAATAATATCTAATAGAATTATACTAGAGACAGAATCTGGTGTCAAATTCTTTGGCATTCGTCACTTTTTTCTCATCTCTTGACAGAAGCATGACTGATCACTGATACTCACCTAAAGACATCTGCAATCGAAGCTTCGCTAGCGATAGTGCGGTGACCACTGAAATACGCATAGAACGGTAATTAACTATGGTAAAGAAAAAAAAGCTCTGGGTAGCTCATGTCCAAGAAACTTCCAATGCTATGGATATTCCCCTCGGTCTGTTTACACGACCTGCTAAAGAGGTAGCTCAAGGCTTACAAAAAGCGGTCTACGAAAGTTCACGTACCAAAGGCACAAAGTTTCAATCGGCTATGTCTATGCTCAATTTTTATATTAATCGTGCAGGGAAAAAGTTACCCACAGCAGATAAGAAGAGGCTCGAACAAGCGAAGATAGAGCTGAGAAAGCTCTTTGGCAAGATCTAAGGATCCAGCTACGCAGACCAACAACGAAAAGAGGGGGTTACCCCCCTCGGTATTCAAAATTACATGTTCTGTTCTTATGGAGTAACAGCTGCTGCCGCTGCGCTGGGCTCACCTCGTAACCTACGCAGAGCTTCACGGGCAGGTGGATTTACTACTGTAACTGCCGTTTGACCTGCATAAGGAGCATACGTCACTGGGCCTTCGACAGATTGCATTTCAGTTGCTTTAAATACGAATGGACTATTCAGCTTTCCAATAGCATTTGAGCTTACTTTTATCACACGATTATCGGGCGTCCGAACATACCATCCGATCACCTGAGAATGAGAAATAATAGGCGCTCCTAAAATTCCATAGTCATATTTCCGAACGGGAGTAGCTGTCCCCGTCGTTCTTGCATAGATGACCAACTCATTCTTCTTAAATTCATCCCCGGGAATGCCAAACCTAGCAAAGGTACGCACTCTCGAAGGGG
The DNA here is from genome assembly GCA_963710865.1 of uncultured bacterium. GTDB lineage: Bacteria > Babelota > Babeliae > Babelales > Babelaceae > PRDV01. Next base: position 92,804 of record CAVQBR010000001.1, read on the forward strand.
CAAGCTCAGGAAATTCTGTTTCTGTAGTAGACGCCTTAGCTACTTCATTAACATGCGTAAGAAATTCTTCTTGCGTCATTCTCCAAGTATCCATGCCTTGTGCATAAGAACTGAGTAACAGCCCGAAGGTTGTGATAAGTATCATTTTCATGAAAAACTCCTTTGCTAGATTATTTGTTTTTAAATAATAGGCATCCCCACAGATACTAACCATACTGCATGAGAGCCAAAACTATCGATGATTGTAAACTATTTCGTCGTCCCATTGGATGAAACAAGCTTCCGTAGTACATCCTGCTCACGAAAAAAGGGCAACTATAACGTCACCCTTTCCCCAAACCTAGCTAGATGCCCGAGGTCCAGAAATTCGTTAAGCTTACATTGATCCCGGTTTCTTACCAATCTGCGCAAGCTCGGTAATAGTTTCTTCCATAGCAGACTCTGAAATACTAGGAGCACTTGGAGCTGCAGCTGCAGCCGCTGGAGTTACGGCAGAAACCGTTCGCCTGCTTCCTGCAACTGGCCTCAGTCCTACCGCTCCCGTAGTTGTTGGACGCGTCACTGATACGCCTGCTTGGCCGCTATAAGGCGCATAAGGCAGTGCCGCACCATGAGCTCGCATTTCCTGCTCTTTAAATTTCGGTTGATTTCTCAACTTTCCAATCTCTTTGGAGCTTCTTTCTATCACTGATCTCTCAGGAGTCTGGACCATCCATCCTCTTACTTCGCCACCAGATATAACGGGTACGGATAAAATACCGTACGTATACGTTCGAGATGGTGTTTCAAAAACAACCAATTCATCCTTATTAAAATCATGCCCAGGAAGGCCAAACTTGGCGAAGGTATTAATTTTAGCAGGATCAAGCTCAGGAAACTCCCGCGCTGTGTTCATTTCTCTTGCTACCTGACCAACATGCGTCAGAAATTCTTGCTTCGTCATTTGAGTAGTATCTACAGCTCGGATACTAGAACCTGCCAATAACCCGCAGGCTGCGATAAGTATAAGCTTATTCATAAGAAAACTCCTTTTTATTATATGGAACCCTATTATTTTACATGGAGGCATCAGTTGTAGCTGAATTCTACCTCTATTATAACCATACTGCATTCAGGCTTGAAAAGTCAACGATTTGAAAAAAAAATTGCAAATCATTTCTAAATGTTCTCAGAGAAATTGAGGGTAATAAACAGGCATCAGCAAGAGATGTTTCTGAGGCAGACAAGTCTCGCAGACCTTACAATCCAGCTGATGACCTGACCACGCGAGTTAACTCATCAGCACCAATAATACCCGCATGTACTTTTGACAGACCATCATCAAGCACTGTCGCCATACCTTCTTTGCGTGCTTGCTTACAAAGATCATCGTACGCAGGGTGGTCGACAAGTGCCTGTTTAAGGTCAGAAGAGAGCCTTAGAAACTCAAAGATACCGATTCTCCCTTTGCTCCTCGTGTAGTTACAAGTTGAGCAGCCTTTACTTACGAAGGTCCGCTCTAGTCCTTGTCTCTGTTCTTCAAGAGTCAGTTCCCGTTCAGAACGACAATCTAGGCAGAGGCGTCGAGCCAAGCGCTGAGCTAAGACCCCGGCCAACGGTCGCTGCTATAAGGTAGGGAGGAATGCCCATATCTATGAAATGTATAAAGGTCCCGGGGGCGTCGGAAGTATGGAGCGTACTAAGCACCAGATGACCAGTAATGGCAGCTTGTACAGCGACGTGCGCAGTCTCAGTATCACGTATTTCATCAATCATAATAATACCGGGATCTTGACGAAGAAAGGAACACAAGCCCGTGCAAAGGTCAATCCGATCTCCGAAGCAACCTGCGTTATTCCTTCTATAGCGAGTCAAGGCTAGATGCCTCCAGTTATCTTCTTGTATCAGATCACAAATTTTTATTGCATAATTCTGGACCTATTATATACTTCAGATTGAAGGGAGGCACTTGATCTACGAAAGGGCCTTGGGATGTATTTGTCTTCCAGTTTTATACTATTCATATTCGTTTCAACCTTCGCACTTGATGGATATTTTTCTAGCCGACACGTCTTTGTAGGACCAGATAAAAAAGTAATTTATCTATATGGAGATGATCATCGTGTATACGGCGATATCAACAAAAAGCAATTTGATGCAATGATGTATGTACTCCAAGAAGCAGAAAAATTGCCCAATACAAAACTAATGATATATATAGAATACCCACAGGCTAATTACATTGGATACCGATACACTATACAATGCCCCATTAATGGTCTATTTTACTACACAAAAGATCTTAACTTGCAAAATAGTGTCCTCCAAGATTGTGATATACGAAAAGTTGTAAATGCAGCAAGAATTCTCCTTGAAATTAACCCAAAATTGACAGAAGAGCTCTGTTGTTCGGGCATACTCGATCCAGCATATGAAGGTCCTCGCAAACAGTTTGCGATTGATTGTGTCAGAAATTTAGGTTGCCGAATTGATAGATTGACCTTTCAAGACATTCTCGACAGTTATGCTCAGTGGAAACAACAGTGCAAAATCTATCGGGATTCTTGGAGCTCTAAACGTATTAAGAAAGCTTTTGATGATCTCCTGATAGGGAATGAATGTGAGTACGATTGGTTTATAGAGAATCTGAACTCAGCTTCCATTGATCTCAATATGAAAGTACGTGACTATGCATGCCATTATTGGGAGACCTATGGATATGCAAATAGGGACTTAATTTTTTATCTCACAGGCGCCTTTTCAGATTTTCTTGATATGTACCTCATTAATAAAATTCTGCAACTACAAAGTGACTCATCTTTTAGCACCATTGTTATATGTGCAGGGGGCTCTCATACTAGCAATATTAGTGGGGCTCTCAAAGAACTAGGCTATAAGGAACTCGGGGAACCAATCGTTGGAAGCCCTACAGCTGAAAATATTATTAGTCGCGATAATATTCTGCAAATTCTCACCCCCCTTCCAGAATTGGAAGCGGCACAAGCTTCTCCATGTATCCTCATGTAAGATTGAAACTCTCTGGCTTAAAAGCCAGAGATTCTTGCTTCATCGGGTGAATCAACATTCATCCCTCCACAAGCTTTTGCAGGTCAAGCCTGCAGGAAGGATATTCCCGCCTTCCTTATGTTGAGTGCGGCATTCAGGTCACGATCCATGACCGAATCACACTGTGAACATTTATATGTCCTTTCCTTAAGCGGCATATCCTGCAATGCTCCACATGACGAGCACATTTTGCTGGACGGAAAAAATCTATCTACCACTATCAGTTTTTTTCCATACCACTCGCACTTATAAGAAAGAAGAGAAAAAAACCGACTCCAGGAGACGTCCGATATAGCAAAGGAGAGGCACCTATTTTTCACCATACCTCGCACATTCAAATTTTCAACTACGATAGCATCGTAGTTTTGCACGAGATGAGTTGTTAACTTGTGCAGAAAATCATCTCTTTGATTTCTTATATGCTCATGAAGTCTGCTGAACTTCTTTCTAATCTTAGTCGAGTAGTCGGGAATCGTCGGCTCGAGCTGACGATTCCCAACCCTCTAAGAACCGTACGTGAAGCTTTCGATTCATACGGCTCAAGCCCTTGTAACGTCATTTCCTTCGTGACGCGGCAGCTTCTGGTTCGAGGTCTTCCTGCCTTCGAGATACGATTTCCAAGAGGGGTCATAGGGGTTGGCTTCGCCTTTTATCAGTCTATGCCGCTTGATCGGCACATCTGAGGCTTGGAACAACCTTATTGTCTTCTCGATTGCTCGCGTCACGTAGGTAGTTTGAAACACCCAGTTTCGACTTCCCATGCTTCCAAAGTATTTCTTTTTAATCCATCCTTTTGATTTATTAGGATGTCTTCGAAGACACCACCTCCACACCATTTCGAATATTCGATAATCCACATATGCGAATGTTCTTTTGCTACAGACATGCCTGTGATAGTTTGCCCATCCCCGGATAGCCTGGTTGAGCAACCTTATCAGCGTAGCTTGTTCTGATTGCCGATGTTGGTTGATGAGTTCTTGAATATTGCGCAGGAACGTTAAGATATTCCTCTTGGAAGGCTTTGTGAGAGTTTTTCCTCCCTTATACCTTCGAAGGTTCTGCCCAAGAAAGTCAAACCCATCGGAGATGTGCGTTATGAAGGTCTTCTCGGGAGAGAATACCAACCCACGTTCTCGCAGGAAATCCGCCACCACTGGCATGACTTGATTCTCAAGCAGTTCCTTAGAGATACCTGTGATTATAAAGTCATCACAGTACCGCACTAAATGGACCTTCGGACGTGGCGTCCGCGAAGGAAACAGCTTCCTTAGCAGGGCCTCTAATCCATTGAGAACAAAGTTTGCAAGGGTGGGGGATATGACTCCGCCCTGGGGCGTTCCCGCGTTTGCGTGGTAAAAGACGTTCTTCTCCATGTATCCCGCCTTGAGCCATTTTCGGAGCACTACCCTGTCCATTGGTGCATGTTTAAGTAGCCATTCGTGGCTGATGTTGTCAAAGCAACCTCGAATGTCAGCCTCCATTAGATACACGGGCCCGTGCCTGCTTGCGAGTAGTAGGTGGCACCTATCCATTGCATCTGCTGTTGATCTGTATTTCCTGAACCCGTATGAGCTCGGATCTGACAGTGTTTCAACCACAGGGTCGAGCGCCAGGAGATAGAGCGCTTGCATTGCTCTGTCATGCATCGTCGGGATTCCCAATGGTCGCATTTTACCATTGGCTTTGGGAATGTACACACGTCGTAGCGGTTGGGGTTTATACCCTCTGCTACGCAGTTGCTTTATAGCCATGCACATTTGAAATGGGGTTACCCAGACCTCTCTATCAACACCAGGAGTTTTACTTCCCGAGTTGCCAGTTACACGTTCGACGGCTAATACCTTGCCGCTGTACGAGGTTGTAAGGAGGCGTTGCAAAGCTTTCACTTTGTTCCACTTTCCTTCCTCCACTGCCTTTACGATACGCGCTTGGATTCGATTCACAATCCGTTCGGCCTTATTCTTATCAATAGACTTCCAGCCCGTCGTTTTATGGAAAGCTGCACCAGTACCGCTAGATACCATCATTTGCTATTGCCTCCTTAGTCGATTACCCAAGTTATCTCGTAATCTGGACCATACGAAAAGTCTGCTCGCTTTCGCGCAGGATGATGTTTCAATCCTTATCCAGTCCATTACAGGCCGTCATTCGCTTTCTTTCGCGCTCCTCTACCTGCAGCTAATTGCTTGCCTACAGGCTTACCACGTTCAGTATTCAGACCAGACCAGGTTAGGTTCTTCCTTTGCGCCGACGGCCATTATGTCTGCGAGGGGGGACAGACTAGCCCAACCTCCGAGCCGTTCACCTTTTTTGGTCCAAGCATAACAGCATCTTTTGCTTGTTGCAAATAACGACGCTTAGTCAGAAGTTCACATACGTTAACCTTACTGATCAACCCTAGATCCCGACCGCCTTGATGCTAGCAGTCAACACCTTTCCTTACAGGCCGGTATTCGCTTTCGCGAGGCTGCATTGTACCGAGAGCTTTGGACCGACAGGTTGCCCCGTGCGCCCATCTCGGTAGGGTACTATTGGCAGAACAATAGATTACATCATACTCCTTTTCGTGTAATAGCTCTGAATACCGCTTCGTGTCGCACAGTCTGTTTTTGCTACCTTTCTTGGTTTTTGAAAATTGCTTTTGCAGATACTTAACTTTAGAAAGTTGGGTTTTCAAAAATTTAGGATTAGGGATCAGCTCACCTGAAGAAAGAGTAGCAAAGGTGAGGAGCCCAACATCGAGTCCAATTACATGCGATTCTCTGATTTCTACCTCAGGGACTTCTTTTTCTATCTGACAGGTTAAATTAACATACCAATGATTGCGTTGCCGTTTAACTACAGCCTGTTTGATTGTCCCTTCAATTTCTCGAGATTTTATAAAACGTACCCAACCTATTTTGGCTAGCAAAACATGATTATTATCAAGCTTTATATGTTGAGGAAATTTGATAGAATCATTAACGTATTTTTTTCTATAGCCGGGAAAGCCGTGGTCTCTTCCCTTTTTTCGTTCACGATAGAAACTCTTAATACCACGATCAAGATCTTTAATAGCCTGTTGAAGTGCTTGGGAGGGTGCATCAGCCAACCATTCAAAAAGAAACTTCAGCTCAGGAAGCTCATTTGCCATGTCAACATATGTTAGATAGTTTCCATCGCTCGCCGCTTCTTTTGCTCGATTGAGCATATGGTTAAAAACAAATCGACTGCAACCAACTGCTTGAGCAATTTTTTCAAGCTGATCTTTGGTGAGCTTTAAACGATATTTAAATGTTATTACAAGCGTCTTTGTCATTGTTTTCTTTTGCTGAAATTTTCTTATATGCGATAAACTATCACCATATGAGACCAATGTCAACTCTCAGTTTAGACTATGATTGATCTCATGATGACATTGACATACAGAAAATCCGATCCGGCCTTTTAGAAGGCTTAAATGCTAGGCTATTCAAAAAAAATGCCATATTTGCATTATTTACCTGAATTGCGTGAAACGTATATAAGTTCTTAGCATATTCGGAATATCCATCCGATGCTCCAGCTGTGACAGACTCACGTGCCTTGAAAATACGATGGTTCATGCTCTCCAGTAACGCAATTTATGAATGTTTCTACGTTTGATCTACAAGCAAAAACTTGAGGTTTTGCTTGTAGATCAAACAATGCACGGATGGATGACCTTTCATCCCCGTCCTTAAAAGGTCCTTAAAAGGAACGGGGTTTTCAGGTCATAGAGAATAAAAAAGAAGCTTAAGAAGCTCTTGTTTTTTTGCAACAATTTCTGATAGAATTAAAATAGCAATTAATATCAACTCTAATTCTAAAAAGGAAACGCTCATGAAATTAAATAATACTCTGGTAGCTTTGCTCTACCTAATGGCAGCTCCATCTCTACTTCAAGCAATGCAACCTCGCGAGCCTAGGCTTATAATAGTGAATAGCACGGGCACTACAATTAAGCTTTGGACAAAACAGGGTGAGCACAAGTCAACTTGGCACCTCGATCGAAGAAAACGTTCTGAGATACAATCACCGCAAACTCTCAATGAACTAGATGTAATCGCCCCAGGACGGGTAATGGATACCCCATACCATATTATTAAAGACGTCAAAGCTAAACTCGCTGAGGCTCGGACTAGCAGAATGGATGTCCAAATAACCGTAACACCTTCCGCATCTACCTGGAATCCACTGGCAATCGCGTATGATCTAGTTGGAAGAACTACTCCTCAGCAGATATATAGGTATATCTACGAGTATTTTCCCCTGGTGAACGCAGCTATTGCCGAAAGAAGAGAAGTACTGCCTTATTATTTTCTCAACCTTCAAGCAAATGCTCCCTTAGCAAGTGTTACCAGTGCCTACGAGCAGGAAGTACAGAAATTAAGCTCTTTGATTGCAAATAGCTCTTCCGACGATAAACGTTTTTATACGGATGCTCTCGAATTCGTCCAAATGGCTTATCAAGCTATCACAGGCGGAGCATCAAAGCTCAGTCAGTTCGCTAACTATGTTGAAGAAAAACTCGTTAATGCTCCAACGGCATACGAAGCTCATCGGCCAAGCCCATCTACTGCGACAGCGTCAGCAGCAGTGTCAGCAGCGGCACCACCAGCGTCAGCAGCAGCACCACTCTAAGAGAAAAATATTCGAGCCGGGCGGCGTTCGCTCGGCCTCGCACTTCGGAAAAAGATAGCAACTATACTGCTTCTGAGATAATCAGAACTAGCAGCCATGCGAAAATGCCTTACAATCCAGCTGATGACCTGACCACGCGAGTTAACTCATCAGCACCGATAATACCAGCATGTACTTTGGCCAGACCATCATCAAGCAATGTCGCCATACCTTCTTTGCGTGCTTGCTTACAAAGCTCATCGTACGAAGGATGCTCGACAAGTGCCTGTTTCAGGTCAGAAGAGAGCTTTAGAAACTCAAAGATACCGATTCTCCCTTTGCTCCCCGTGTAGTTACAAGGTGCGCAGCCTTTACTTACAAAGGCCCGCTCTAGTCCTTGTCTCTGTTCTTCAAGAGTCAGTTCCCGTTCAGAACGACAAGCCATGCAAAGGCGCCGAGCCAAGCGTTGAGCTAACACCCCGGTAACGGTCGCTGCTATAAGATAAGGAGGAATGCCCATATCTATGAGACGTATAAGGGTCCCAGGGGCGTCGGAAGTATGGAGCGTACTAAGCACCAGATGTCCCGTAAGGGCAGCTTGTACGGCAACGTGTGCAGTCTCAGTATCACGCATTTCACCAACCATAATAATATCGGGATCTTGACGCAGAAGGGAGCGCAAGCCCCGTGCAAAAGTCAATCCGATCTCAGGAGCAACCTGCGTTTGTGTTATTCCTTCTACAGCGTATTCAATCGGATCTTCCAAGGTAACGCTGTGCTTGTGAGGCGTATGAACCTGAGAGAGAAGTGCATGTAGAGTGGTCGTTTTACCACAGCCAGTTGGACCTGTTACGAGAAAGAAGCCCTGTGATGTTTCGCCTAGCTGAGCAAGGGCAGTACAAAGCTCAGGAGCAAGACCAAGTTCTGTCAAACGTAAGTTGGCTTTGGAGCGATCAAGAAGCCGCAGAACAACTGTTTCACCATAGAGGCTAGGAAAAGTAGAAACACGAATATCGAGCATCTGCCCAAAAAAGGTGCACGCGAATTTCCCATCTTGAGGAAGTCGGTGCTCGGTAATATTTAATCGTGCAAGGACTTTTATACGGGCAATAGTTTGAATACCCGGGACAACATCTATTGAACGCTCAGGAAAAAGGAGACCATCAACACGAAACCGTACCCTAAATGCTTCCGGGTACGGTTCAACATGTATATCTGAAGCTCGAGCACTGAGCGCTCGCTTAATAAGCTCGTCGAGCAACAAGGGAATATCGTGTATTACGCTAGCTTCCATGCTAAAATAAATCCAAAGAATGCCGCCAATGATTCAATTTTATGAGTACGAACCCAGTCTACAGCATTTGTGAAAACACTCTGTAACGTGCTATCAGCTGAGAGGCCCAAAAGAGATTTTAAGGTACTATAATTCACAGTAAGAACCTGCAAATAATCAAGAGCCCAGAGAGCTAACGCTGCGCCTATGAGAAGCAAAAAGAATAATCGACCGCCATACTTTACGAGAAAGCCAAAAATAAAGCCGGCTATGAGATAGCCCGCCATCTCAACATACCAGCTTGCAGGTCTGTCAAAGCTCTTTGTAACTTTTTCAAAAAAGCCTTCCATTATAATCCTCCTGATGTCTTTTTAGAGAAAGAAGACGCTTATTTCTAAGCGCCTTCTTTTGTTTTCTCAGTACTCTTACGCAGCTACTAAGTCGCGTAGAGCTTTTCCTGGCTTGAACTTTGCAACCTTCTTTGCAGGAATTTGCATCTTCTTACCAGTCGCTGGATTAATACCGACACGGCTCTTTCTCTTCATCATTGAGAAGGTACCAAAACCGGTTAATACAACGGATTTGCCCACTTTTAGGCTACCACCAATAGACTTGATAAAAGATTCAAGAACCTTTTTGCAAGTTGCTTTTGGCAATTTAGACATTTTGGACATTTGTTCGATCAATTTAGCTTTATTCATAGTCTTCCTTCGCTATAAATAGGGTACTACTTGTTTTTACCACACTAACACCTTGTTAGTGCTACTTTTCTTCCATATCTCTGGTGCCGAGAGCCGGACTCGAACCGGCACGAGTTTCCTCGAAGGATTTTAAGTCCTTTGCGTCTACCAAATTTCGCCACCTCGGCGTCTTGTGGAGGCGGCACCCGGATTTGAACCGGGGATGGGGGATTTGCAGTCCCCTGCCTTACCACTTGGCTATGCCGCCCATCCATTACTGTTTAGCAGCAACAATAAGCTTACTAAACTCTTCCGCGCTAATGTCACCAGCTTTTGGTGCCGTAGCCGGAATCTCTTTGCTAAAGTACTCAAGATTCGCTTCTCCTACTACAGGATAAGCTACTTTGTCTGCTTTAGACAATCTAACCCAATCAGCAATCCCGCCAGCAAACACTTTTACATCAGCAAAGCCTAGATCAGCTAGTTGCTTAGCTACAACGTGACTTGTCGGGCACTGGAATGAACCGCAATACACAACAATCGGTGTTTGCTTATTCCAATGTGCTGCTTCTTCAGCAATTTTTTCAGCCGGTACGTTAATAGCTCCATCAATATGAGCATTCGCGTATACGTCAGCCGGATTAACGTCAATGATACGCAGCTTTGGTTCGGACACAGCTTCCTTAGATGCTACGCCCGTTTCAGCCTTTTTTCCCCAGGGAAGGCACGCTGGTAACAGAAGCACTAAACCTAATGCTGAAGCAGCCATGATTGTATTTTTTATTCTCATTTTTTTCCATTAAGAATTAAACATATAGTATTATACTCTACCACATTTGTGATTGCACACAACTTTTTTTAGCTCCTTGCCGACGACACCCCCTCTAATGCACTAGCTGTAAACAGCGACTCCAACGTATCTTCTTCCAAAAAGCGAGTGGATTTTTAATAAGATCCACAAACCACCAGGATTCAGTGCTATCCATCGACCAAATCCTAAACACTATCCTCCCATGAATTAATTTTCCATCTAAGGGACCCCACTCTCGTGAATCTCCGCTGCCCAGTCTATTGTCTCCCATAACCCAGTACTGATTTTCACCAAGAGTAATATCAAAAATATCTGTACCTGAATGTACAGGCGTTCCTGGATATAAAATTGTTTGAGGTTCCATAGTTTGCGCATTTAAGATAATAAGATGCGGATTTATTTTATAAAAAGGTTGCTTATCCCAGGGAACGTTAGGATCAAATGAAAGACTGTCATACGTACGCTCTTGCGAATCACGACTGTGCTCGTGCGGTAATGATCGCCAGACATAGATAAGTGGATACTTATTAATATAGGCAGACTCATCTAGTTTCTTACCATTTACATAGACCACAGGATGACCATCTTCAATTACTCCCTTAACTCTGTCTCCCGGCAGTCCGATAATACGTTTCGTCCAATTTGAGATGTGCCACGATGCATAGCGCTGCCACACATTGACCGCAGAATTGGTTGAGTATGGATAGCGAGGCTCATTAAACGCTATTATTTCTCCACGCTGAGGTTTTCTCACCCAATATGAAAGCTTGTCAGCAAAGAATCGTTCACCGATGAGTAAGGTAGTTTCCATAGAACCGCTCGGAACCTGGTACAAACCAAAGCCAAAGGTACGTATAACAAAAGCGATAGGTAAGATGACAAAAATCAATTCGAACGGTACCCGAACGAAAGCTACATCGTGCCATTTACCTAAAATCCGCTTTAATAGTTTCATTTTAAACCTTTTCAGAGTACTTACAATTCCGCTCTTTTCTTCCGAGCTACCTCTCGTGCCGTCTTATATCTTTTATTCTTCTTTTTACCATCTTACTCACTAATGAATCAGATTGCAACAGGAGAGTAAAAATGAATATACCGCCTTAATAAAAACAATGCAAGAAAAAAAGGGGATTAACGGCTTTGCCCCTCTTATCTATTTCAAAATGTACCTGGAAACCGGAGCCACCTCTCTTACTTTTACGTAGAAAACCGGTAGCTCCACCACGGCAAGCATGGTCGACGACCACTCCTTTTTGCCCTTCCAACACAAATCTTTTATCAAGATGGGCATACCTTGGTTTAAACATATCAGTCCGGGTGATCATACTCTACTTCCCATAGTCTGCAGACTGGCAGGTGCCGGATATTCATGATGTACACACATTTTTTTGCACCTTTTTAATGCACAGGCTGTAAACAGCGGCTCCAGCGAACTTTTTTCCAAAACGCAAGTGGGTTTTTAATAAGATCGACAAACCACCATGATTCAGAACTATCCATAGACCAAATCCTAAACACTATCCTCCCGTGAATTAACTTTCCATCTAACGGGCCCCAGTCTCGTGAATCAGAGCTCCCTAATCTATTATCTCCCATGACCCAATATTGATTTTCACCAAGAGTGATATCAAAAATATCTACCCCTGAGTGAGCAGGAGTTCCTGGATACAAGATTGTCTGTGGCTCCATAGTTTGTGGATTTAATATAATAAGATGGGGGTCTATTCGATAAAAAGGTTGCTTATCCCACGGTACCGCAGGATCAAATGAGCGACTATCATAATTGCGCTCTTGCGAACGACGATGTTCATACGGTAATGATCGCCAGACATAGATAAGGGGATACTTATTAATATAGGCAGACTCATCTAATTTCTTACCATTTACGTAGATGACAGGATGACCGTCTTCAATCACTCCTTTTACTCTATCTCCTGGCAGTCCAATAACACGTTTCGTCCAATTTGAGATGTTCCATGATGCATAGCGCTGCCAGAGATTGACCGTAGAATTGGTTGCGTAGGGATAGCGAGGTTCATTAAAAGCTATTATTTCCCCACGTTGTGGCTTTCTCATCCAATACGAAAGCTTATCTGCAAAGAATCGCTCACCTACGAGCAAGGTTGTTTCCATAGAACCGGTAGGAACTTGGTATAAACCAAAGCCAAAAGTACGTATCACAAAAGCGATAGGTAAGATAACAAAAATCAGTTCGAACGCTCCTCGAACAAGAGCTACATCGTGCCATTTACCTAAAATCCGCTTAAATAATTTCATCTTATGCCTTTCTAAATGATTACAAGTAAGCTCTTTTCTTCCAAGCTTCCTCTCTTGCTATCTTCTTTCATTTGTTCTTCTTTATACCATCTTACTGCTTATGAAATAGAATACATGAGGAGCGTAAAAATGAATATACCGCCTTACTCTAAACTATGCAAGAAAAAAAAGAGGATTAACAGCCTTACCCCTCTTATATATCTCAAAATGTAAGTGAGAACCCGAGCCACCCCTCTTACTTTTACGTACAAAACCGGTCGCTCCAACACGGCCAATATGGTCGCCGACCTCTACTTTTTGCCCTACCGATACGAATATTTTATCAAGATGAGCATACCTCGTCTTAAACGTACCGGTATGAGTGATCATAATATAATTGCCGTAACCGGTTGCGTAACAAGCCTCGGTAACCACCCCTTCCCCAGCAGCATGGACTATTGTCCCTTTCTGCGCGGCCATATCTACTCCAGCATGAAACGCAATGCGACCATTAGGATTTCTTCGTGGACCGTAGAGCGAGCTTACCCAGAAGTCCCGTGGTTCAACCGGCCAGGAAAACCGTGCTTCCTTGCGCACCTTTTTCCATTCAGCCAATGCTTTTGCCGGCTTAACCTTCATACCACCTGCTATCATTTGAGCACCGTTTCCCACAAGTGGTTCTGTGGTATAGGTCCTTTTTTGTTTCAAGCGGCCAGGTTTTCTTCTTGGGCGAGGAGGCACAGCCCGAAGGACACCCCTGCGTCGTTTACTCTTTTTACGAACAGTAGTTCTCTGGGGCTTCACTTCCTCTTGAGGGGAAGTTTCAGCCTCGATGTGATATAAAGGAGAGGCATCAAAGGTTATCAGTTTCTGATGTTGTAAAAAATCTGAACGGTGTATATATGAAGAAGAATTTTGTACTGAAACTTCAGGTAAATCAGTCGGACGGGAAAAATGATATTCTGCTACAAGACAACCGGTTGCTACGAGGAAGGAGCTTGCCCAGGCACACATCATACTTTGCTGAATTGTCATCCGTCAAACCTCTCGTTTTAAGGCAACCTGTGCGCTCTCAATCCACCCGCTTCCCTCAGGAGAAGACACATAATACCATGCGCCTGCTTTTTTCGCAAGCACCACAACGCTTTGATGAGGGAGTTTCCCCCGTATCGGATAGCTTTTATCGGGTCCTACGTAGAGAATGCCCGGATCACTCATCACTATCATCCGGGGATAATAGTGTCTATATGCATGTAAAGACCACCAACAAAACAGCAGTATACAGATGAATGAAAGACCAAGCTTTCGAGTAGGTGAAAACCATACTGCCCACCAACTTATAAGAGCGAGCACCTGCCAGACGATAAAAGGAATAGTGGAAGTATAAGATACTATTTGATCAATCGAAGGATGAGCAGACAGCGTCTGCACCATCACAAGACTCAGAAGGAGTGCCACCTTTTTTTGAGAAAGCTGCTTAAGCCACACAGTAATATCCTTATATATATGTGGTCGTACCGGTCTTTGTCCGCCTTGTGTATACTCGGTATAATGCACTACCTCATGTACCAGTGCTTGCCAGGTCCTATCATCATACCCCTGCTGTTGTAAAGCTTCGGTGACAGCATCTTCACTCGACTCGGGAGGAAGATCACAATATTCAATCATTGCACGTTTAAGCGTATCATAGAGTCCTGATGGATCATGTAAGCGTTCACTTTTCTTAATTGCCCGCCGTGCGCGGCGCAGTATTAATGCCCGCCGCACCCGTTGTATGAAACGAGGCATGCGAGGCGTATAATGCCGGACAATCCAAGACCCAGCTTGCACACAGGGAGGGATAAGAAAGAGAAGCAGAAATACCATCCAGGGCAGCTCAGCTGGTCGCTCCTGCGGGCGTTCCTGTTTAACCTCCTGCTTAACAGGCTCTACAGGTCGCTCCACTGCCCGCGTACTTGGAGTAGCGGTAATAGTAAGCGGTTCTGTCTTCAGCGTCTTATACTGTCTGCTGCTCGTATCAAAAAATCGTATCGATTGTGCAGGAATGGTAAATGTACCTGGCTTCAGCCCCTGGACTACATATTCCCAGGTCTGAACGGTAGTACCATGTTCGGCTCTCGTTTTGCTTGTCGATTCATACGATCGAAGCTCAGAAGGGAGGTTTAATCGAGGTGTCTGAACCGACTCAGGATAGTCTCCTTCAAGAGCAAGCGTTAAGAGTGCCGCTTCCCCTTCAGCCAATTGTGAAGTATTTAATGAGGCAGTAAATCGCGTAAAATGACCAACACCTTGGCACGGCTTATCCGTTGGAGGAAGAGGCTTACCCTCGATTACCATCTTATCAGTAAAAACAGCATTACGGTCACTTAAGCCTGCAAATGCAAAAACCGACCACCCTCCCACGCGTGGCTCTTGATAATCGGCACGCAACGGAGGAATCGTAACAGTCCCTGGCTTATCGAGAAAGAGATACCCTGTATACTCAACCACTGACGAGCCGTCCAGTTCAGCTTTTGCGGCACCTTGCGAGAGCGGACCGACAGTCATCCCCGAAGCATGCGGCGTCTCTAAATGTATAAGCTTTATGTCTAGATCATGCGAAATAAATCGTAAAACAAAAGGAATACGTTCCAATGGAACAGCAGTCTTAGCCTTCAGCTTCAATTCATAGCGAGGAGCTGCCTGTTGGGCCTTCTGAGCCTGCACGACGGTGAGCGTAGCGGTCCCTGATGAACTACCATCAATACGAGCAGGACCAATGTGATAGGTACCTGGCTGTTCTGCTATCACGGTATATACAAACTGCTGTACCTGTTCTGCTTGCCCTTGCACTGAAGTCATCCGAGTTTCCATTCGCTGACCAACAACCTGCAACTTCTCAAGTGATTCTATCACAGGCCTGCTTCGGACTTTTTCAGGCGAGGTGCTACTCACGACTACTAAAAAAGGGGTCCCAACGCCGACAGAGCTCAGCTCTATACCCTGATTATTGGTAATGCGTAACTCAAGTCCTTGAGCACAGACCCCTAGGGTAAAAAACAAACAAAGGTTACCAATTTTTCGTACCATCATGCTCCGGTTTGGTAGGCATTGCTCTACGAATTATTATTCGCTGGGCTTGTCGATCACCTTTTTCAACCTGTTCTAGCAAGCGCTTTTCCTGGTCATTTAACTGCTCTTCTGCTATACTTTTTTCTCCAGCATGAGCTGTTGTATCACTTGTATCATCCTTTTGATCTTTTGACAACTCTGAGCCTGGTTTTTTCTCAGATCGTTCTTCAGACTTTTTCTCAGGAGGCCCCTGATGTTGACCATCTTGACCATTATTTTGAGTACGCTTCTGCTCCTTGGGTTGCTTTGTATCATCAACCTCGGAGTCATCCTCTCCGTCGGATCCATCATTTTGTTCAGCGTCCTCGCCCTGATCTCGGTCTGTGCCATCTTGCTTTCTCTGATTCTGCTTCCCTTTATCTTCCTTATTGGGCTCTTGAGCGCCTTTCTGGGATTCAGACTCCTTATC
Organism: uncultured bacterium; assembly: GCA_963710865.1. Lineage (GTDB taxonomy): Bacteria > Babelota > Babeliae > Babelales > Babelaceae > PRDV01. Next base: position 109,009 of record CAVQBR010000001.1, read on the forward strand.
TTCATTCTTGCGCTCATCTTTTTGTTCCTGCTTAGATGAGTCGTTTTGCTCTCCTTGAGAGTTCTGCTTATCCTTACCACCATCTTGAGAATCAGATTTCTGATTGCCCTTCTTGTTCTTATCGTCTTTTTCCTTATTATTCTCTTGTTTTTGATCCTGCTTCTTGTTCTTTTCTTCTTGCTCGTTCTTTTTCTGTTCTTCCATCAACTTCTTCACCAGATCAATCCTTTTTTTGGCATGCTCATTATCCGGATTTAAGGCAAGTACCTCCTGATATGCTTTCAATGCAGGTTCATACTGATGCTGGGAAAGATAGCTATCGCCAAGATTAAACGATGCATACTCCTTCAAACTCTTCGTACTTTTTTCTGAATGAGCTACCTTTTCAAACGCTTGAACTGCAGCAGAGTAATCTTTCATCGTATAGGCAGTTTTCCCTACCTTATAAAGTGCTCCCATATCATCAGGATGCTTCATAACCGCTTCTTCATACAAAGCACGAGCCTCCTCCAGTTCTCCCTTTTTATATACCTGGTCACCTTTCCACGAGGAGAAGGATGCAGCCTGGAGCGAGCTAAAGCTCAGGGCTATAATAAGTTTCTTCATGAAATCCTCAAATCGTCGCAACAACCCATTCAAGCAACAGGCTCAAAAGGCTGAGCGCAGCAAAATACCAATAGTGTTCTTGTTTTGCCACCACCGATGTGTCAGCAAACTTCTCTTTTTCAAACCGCTGTACCCCGGTAACAAGAGCTCGAATATCCGAGCCATCTTCAGTCGCCTTGATAAACTCAGCTCCCGTTTCTGCCGCTAATGAACGGAGCAGCTGTTCATGTAACCGAGTAATAACAACCGCGCCATTCTCATCCTTTTGGTGGCCCTGCTGGACGCCTTCATCAGTATACAAAGGTATCGGCGCACCTTCTGGAGTGCCAATACCGAGAGTAAAGATGCTCAATCCCAATTCTTTTGCTTGCTTATTAACTCCCTCGAGATGCCCTGAAAAATCTTCACCATCCGTTACAATAACCATAAGGGGGTGCTTATGTAGAGGCATAGCTTTAAACATTTCAAGAGCTTTCATAATTGCCTTATCAAAAGCAGTCGTTCCCGATGAAATAGTTTCTACATCAACCGCATCTAAAAAACTCATGAATGCATTCGTGTCAGTAGTAAACGGGCATTGAATAAATGGACTGCCTGAAAATATCATCAGAGCAACCCGCTCTGCCTTGAGCGACTCTACTAAGCGTTTGATCTTGTTCTTTGCAAACTCTAAGCGAGATGGCTTCATATCCTGGGCTAGCATACTGCGAGAGATATCAAGCGCAATAAGCACATCTCTTCCCTCTTGGGAAACCATCTGACGCAGATCATCCCATTGAGGCCGTGCCAAAGCAAGGAGTAAGAATACGAGTGCACTTGCTAGTAGAAGGCCACTCAGGGATCTTCGCATCAGAGAAACATTGCGCAAATTCATTTCGCCAAGCACAGTGATCGTCTTTCTTTGCCAGACAAAGTGCTTACCAAGGAGCACAAGAGCTGCAGCGACCAAAAGTCCTGCATAGACTGCATTGTGCAGATTCGCCCAAAATATAGTCATAAGCGCACCCATACCAGTGATACCAGAACAATGTAGATGAGTAACAACATGAGTGCGAGCCATAAAAAGAACATAAAGTGCTCCTTATACCGAGCATAGATCGGCGTTTCATACTCTGTTCGTTCAAGTGTATCTATCGTATCATAGATCGCAACCATATCTGCCGGATTACGTGCATGAAAGAACTGCCCTCCTGTTTCATGAGCAAACTTTTCAAGAAGCGGAACATTAAGGGCTGATTGCGCTCGTACCAGTCCATACATTGGATCCTCTATCCAGCCACCCCGCTCTGAACCAATGCCGACAGTATAAATTTTAATGCCGAGCTTCTTGGCAAGATCGATGCTCAGTTCTGGCCGAGTATCGTTACCGGTCGGTTCACCATCGGTAAGCACAATCATAATTTTATTCTTAGCAGTCGATTTTTTCAAACGATTAGCTGCCGTTAATATAGCACGAGAAAGAACGGTACCCGGAACAGCAATCGTCGCGGTCGTCGTCTCATGTAATATCTCTTTTAAAATACCTTTATCGAGGGTAAGCGGACAGCGCGATAGCGCAACCCCAGCAAATAATACGAGACCTATAGGGTCGTTTTCTCGCTTATCAATAAATCGTAACGCCTCATCCCGAGCGACATCCCAACGGGTTCGCCTATCTTGCGGATCATCAAAGATAATCATACTTTGCGATGCATCCAAAACGAGCATAATATCTACCCCCTGTACGGGAATTTTAGATCGCTCATCGGGCGTTTGAAACCGTGCAAGAGCACAACATAAAGCTACTAACGTTCCCACACGCGTCAAGAACAGTACTAGTGTTCGCCAGCGAGGCGGTGGCGTAAATCGCTGTAAAGGCGCAAGTGAAGAAAAAAGATAGAGAGGTGTTTTATGGTATACCCAATACAACCAGCTACATACAAGGAGCAATGGAAGTCCTACATATATAACATATGGATACAGCATCTGAATCATAGATCACAACCTCTTAAGCAGCTTGCTCAATAAACCACTGTCTCACTCGCCGAGTAAACTCAGCTTCAGTTTCAGTTTCTTGAAAATAGAATGGTGCGCCAATACGAATAACAACATCCACTGGATATATATAAAAGCTATACGGCGGATAGAGTTTGCCATTATTAGGCATATACACCGGAATGACCGGCCTTCCTGTTTTCTTTGCTATCATAGCAAAGCCTTCATAAAAAGGATGAATAGTCCCATCGGTAAATCTGCCCCCTTCAGGGAAAATAAGAAGATGGCGATTCTTGCCTTCGATAAACCGGTACAACTGTATCAATGAACGAGCTGACGATCCTGCGAGCTTTTTATCAACTGGGACGAACATACGAGTAATAAAAAAACCCAATACTGGAGTTGAAACATAGTAGGCTAAGACAAGCCATACATGGGATGTCCCTTCGCACAAAGAACCAAGGGCAGGTATATCAAATGCAGATTGATGATTCGCTACAAAAATTGCAGGACCTTGAGGGAGATGCTCTTCGCCGGTAATATGAACAGGAGTGAGTGGAGCATACAGTACTATCTTATAAAAATAATCAAGCAGGAGAAAGAAAAGACGATTATCATATCTATACTTTGCAGGCAAACAAGCAATAATTAAACAGGGCGGCACAAGCACGGCACCTGCAACGAACACAAGGATATAGCTCACACAGCTACGCCACAACAAAGTAAAATTCATCTTTTTTTGCCTCTTTTTAGATCACTAGTTTCAGTATGCCAGAAATTTAAAAAATCTGGAACCAGCCGGTGCAGCCGATCTGATTAGAATCTTTTATTCAATGCTTTTGAAAGCACTACTGTTTGAACCAGGTGACCGAAACAGTAGAGGCTTCGATACCACGAAGCCTTCTTAGAAACTTATTTTGTTTCAAATGCCGATTTGTTAAACCATATCAAAATTGACTCAGCACCAACAGCAATGAAGGGTTCAGTAACTCTCCCATCTTCATGAATAGTACCTTGAATCATGCGAAATTCTGCGTCCTTTGCGAATTCTATCCTTATACCTTTAATAAGCGAAGTCTCCGAAAGTATCTCGATTGTTACAAAATCACAATCCTCAAGAAAGCAACTTTCTACAGTTACCGTATTTCCGACAAGAACTATACTTCGTGCAGATAAAACTGCATTCCTGACCTGCAAACTAGTTCCATTAGCTCGAATAGCTATCTCATTTATTCCCTTGACGTATTGGCCTTCCAAAAAATCCGTCTGCTGGCTAACATTTAAACCTGCTACCATACAATTCATTAATTGAGGCCTAAGCTCTTTATACCAACCCTTAACACCAGATAGATCAATTGATTCTAGCGTGCCCATCTCACATTGTTCACCTACAAGAGCAAATGCTAGATGATCAGCCTTTTCATGAGAATAACCAATTGCCTCGCCCGGTGCTGTAACTTTTTTGCCATTCACCGTAACTTCACCATACATACTTATTGGTAAGCAACTGGATGCAATCAAAAGATAAAAACAACTCTTCTTTGTAAAATGTAACAACATATTATCCTTTCCAAAGTTTTCTTCAATTCTTCGTTAACAACTCATACCACTCTCGTGACAACCCGTTCCCCTCGCGAACCATTCCTAGTTAGCACTAGACTTTATACATTGATTATATCCTTTCAGACATATTTTACAACATCTAACAGAGAGAAACACAAAAATCTATCCTCATGCCCCCAAAGTACTTTCTATTAGCCGTTTCGCACTGTCCTCGAAGGGATGAATGGTTTCATAGATAAATCTGCTCACCTTCTCAGTACAACTGAATGAGCGACCGAGCCAACGAGCCTGCTCGCTTCTTGCCAAGGGGGACAAACATTTAATAATGAAGAATTCCAACACCATGGCAGGCCAGGATAAGTCATACATAGGACGCGCCTTCACAATCGAATGCTCATTGATGATTCGCCGCAAAATTGCTGTACCCTTAGGGTCGCACTATGAATTGCGTAGACGACAATCTTAAAAAAATAATCAGACAGGAGAAAAAAGAGAGACGATAATCATCTATTTTGTTGGTAAACAAGCAAGGGGGCAACAGCACGGCACCAACAATAAACACAATCTGATACGTTACACACGAGGCAAGAAATGGTAATAGAGAATCCATATGATTACGCTAGCGCATTGTATGGCACAAACAATCGATTGAGTTCTCGCTAGCTACGTGGTTTAACCAAAAGAGACCCCACGCAGCATCATGGGTAGAAAGCACGTCGTTGAAAACAAGCCGTAAAATTCCTTCAGCAACAACCACTTTGGAGCAAAACCTACTCCAAAGTCTGTCTTTCGTGAAATGAAAGTTCAAGCATTTCCAAGTAGCTGATCGATTCAGATCATTAAGCTTCTATTTTGCTCAAGCTGCTTCTCTAATAGAGCAACTATCTGAGCACGTTTTTCCCTTATAACAGCAAACACTTCTGGTCGAATGGTCTCGGGCATCTCTAATAAGAAAGCTTGTTTAGCATATCCCAAGTAGGTAAGCCCATCAGGTTGATTACGGCCAGCAAGATCTGCACGATAAGCTAAGAGTACCTTAACCACTTCAGGCTTGCAGAACCCTATTGCACTGCGCAATGCATCGCCGCCATAAAATTCACCTCTATTTATAACTGCACCAGCATCTAATAATGCTTTCACCACCTGAACATGGCCCCTACACGCAGCAATACCTAAAGGAGTTCCGCAGACTCCGTAGACATTTAAATCCGCTCCTGCACTTATAAAAGCTTTGACTTCAGCCAAATCGCCCACTTTTGCTGCAGCATAGAGGGCGGGTTCATTTGCAATGTGCACCATTGCTTTTACTGTTACGTGGCTCATCAATTGTATGAGTAGAATACCCAGCGTAATCTTCTTTTGCATTGTTCTATCCCTTTAAAGTTTATAACGCATCATAGCAATGGTAACAATACTACCCATATCTGTCAACAACCTAATTAAATTAAATTGTTTTATTCTCTATTTAGCTCTTATGTGCCCCAAAAAAGTCTCTACACCGCTCAAGCAGCCTTTCAAATTCATGATAATTGGCTGATTCGGATCCCTGTCCTCGTATGAATGTTATTCCGAGGATACCCGAGCCCTTGGGAGCATAATATACAAGCTCATCGCGCATCATTCCTCGTTCATTTTTCATAACAACTTGGGCATTGATCATATATCGTAAATGATCTAGAGATGGCTGATTTTTCAGCGTTATAAGATGTCCTTGCACCGGAATTAAGCGACGATCTTCCGTCAACGCCTGTGCACCACGACCGGTACAATTGAAGATGAGGGAACACTCAGCATCACTCCAAGCCACTATCTCTTTTCTGATAATGGGAATGCCGAGGTCACGCACTAATGTATGAAGCTCATTTAGGAGCACTGGTGCTTCGATCCAGATAGTTCTATATTCACGGGCTGCATAGCTCTTGCCATTCTTAAAATCGATGGTGACAGTGTGGGGTATATCCATAAGACTATGTTCGATATATGGTGCAAACCCCGGATCGATGCCAAGGCTATAATAGGCAGGAAGAAGTTGGCATCCTTGTTTGATAAACGGATGGGTCCCTTGCGCAATCTGCTTATAAGCCTTGTAGGATTCGATACCGGCCGAAAGGAAGAGAGCAGCTTCCTCAGGAGTAGAGCTTTTTCGTGGGCGAGGAAAAAAGAACCCCGCGGCTTTGGAAGAGGGCATCCCTTCGATTTCACGAGCAATAATATGTACCTCATATCCTTTACGAGCTAACAGAACTGCTGTTAATAAGCCATAACATCCAGCACCGGTAACGCAAATAGGTCTGTTTTTCAAGCGTGGCAGTCCCTCAAATTGATAAACTGTTGACCATTTAATTGTAATCACTCATGCAACAATCCAATTATCTCAGCATCCTGGGCTTCATCTAGCGGTGTTCGTCCATACTTGTCGGCTTTATTTCGATTGGCGCCAGCCTTCAGCAATAGCCGCACCATTTCAATCTTATTATACTTTACAGCTAACAACAAAGGCGTTCTGCCATTTGAATCAACCTGATCTTTATTAGCACCGGCATCCAGCAACAACCGGACCACTTCAGCAGGAATAGGCCAACAACAAGGGCCTGTAGCAAGGTGCAATTCCTTGTCTATATCAGCACCAGCCCGCAACAACAACCGGACTACTTCAACATTCCCCATGGCTGTAGCTACATGCAATGGTGTGATTCCATCTACATTTTTCTCATTCTTATCTGCACCCCGAACCAATAATCTGGCCACATGTTCAGTATGACCTGACTGAGCTGCATGCCACAAATCTTCTTCACCCGGAGCAAGCCAAAATTGTTTATTCGTTTGTACCGATGCAGACCTTCTCTTCCCTTCATGTTCTGCTATACTCGCTCTTAATAACCGCTCATTTTCTAAAGTCCTTCGTTCATCCTCCGTTCGCCTTTTTTCCTCTTCTTGCGCTAACCTCGCCAACTGAATTTCATAAGACCTTCGCGCCTCTTCTTGCATTTTTTCTGTTTCTGCTATCATTGCTCTTAACAGCTCATTTTCCATGGTCCTTTGCTCATCTTCCAGCCGCAATTTTTCCTCTTCTGCAGCTAACCTTATAGCTAGCTGTTCAGATGATGCAGCTGAGCCAATACCAACACTCACAGGTGATGCAGCATTAAGTCTCGGGGGACCATAGACGAAGGCAGGATGCAGCAACTGTGGATCAGGATTCGATTGTATTCGTATTTGTGCGAGTCGGGCTTCTAATTCTTCTCGCTCTTTCTTTTCTTTTAGAAGAGCTTCCGAAACTCTTCTTGCTTCTTCTTCTAATCGCTTTTTTTCTTCTTCTAATTTGCTTACTTCCCCACGATCTTTCTTTCCATTCTTTTCCTTACGATCTTTATGCGTTCCTGAGGCCCTATGCATTCTAGGTTCACTAACTGAGCTTCTCTTTTCTAACTCAGCACCAGAACCATCAGATCGACTTGGTCTATCATTGTGCATTAAATCTCCAATCTTTCCGCGACCGCGCCTTTCCTGTATTCTACCCCTTTCCTCACTAATTTTTTTCATAAGGAAGAACCCTTGTTCTTGTACCAACCGATCATAAGATTGCTGAGCAGCCTTTTGGGCATATTCCAAAGCCGCATCAAAATCCTTTGAAAGACCACGCCCTTCAAATAAGCATTCTGCTAATATCAAGCATGAGAGCGCTTGCATTCCTGGATGTACGCTCTGAGCTACAAGTATCCTAGCATACTTTATCACTTTACTAGGCCTAACCTCAACACCATTCGCATTACCATGATATATTTGCATCATCTTTCCCAGAATAAGATAATGATTCTCCGAATCAAGCTTAACCTTACGTAAGGCTCGCTTATAATTGTCCAATGCAAGTTGCCATTGATCAGAATCAAAACATTCGTTTCCTTTAATGAGATACTCGCCCGCTTTAGATTTCTTATCTGTTTGAACAACATTTTCGCTTGATCTCCCATCTAAATCGCTAGATAGCATCGATTTATCAGAGCTGGCTGCCGCAGCTGATTTTAGCATCGCTGCATTTGCCAGCAATGATGCTGATATCATTGGTGATTTAGAAGATACTTCACTCTGATCAATCTGGCTGGAAGTCTTTCCTTGCATATAAGACGGTTTTATAGGCAGAACAGTCAGAGGTGTGCTTTTAATTGGAGTTTTCATAAATTCAACTATGTGAATGTGCCCTTTTCGAGTAGCTACAAGTAAAGGGATTTCATTCTCATAGGAAAGGGTTCTATCTGCACCCGCTTGAAGCAATAACTCAACGATTGCTAAATACCCCAATTCTGCTGCTCTATATAACGGGGATGGACCGTTCAAGAATTTATTTGCGTCTGCACCCGCATCTAGCAGAACTTTAACCACTCCATAGTAACCCTGGTCCACGGCAATATACAAAACCGTTGAACCTTCAGGTGTGAGCATATCTTTATCAACACCTGCGTCTAATAAAAATTTGACAATCTCAGTTTGACCAGATTTACAAGCTCGAAGTAATTTTTCACCGTCTGAAAGGTGAACTCGCGTTTTGACCATCCCGTTTACGATACCGAAACTAAGCACAAGTGTTAATAGAAAGCGATTCATCGTTTTTTCTCCTTTCAAAAAGTTCATCAATTACTGGTAATTCTATTTCTTAATCTCTTAAAGTCAAGATGCTCTTTAGTAGCCACCAGAAATGTTTCTGGTTAGGTCTCTAAGAATAGCCTTCACAATTTAGCTCCAGCGAGGTACAATCGGCTTACTCAACATTAGAAACTATATAATGCCATTCCTCGGCATTAAGGAAATACTATTGGAAACTTCCACAAAAAATAAATTCGCATTGAAAAACTTCGCATTGAGGCTTGTTAATATTTGCTCTCTGACTCTCCAAGGTCTACCATGTCCCAAAGAAGTCTCTACATCGCTCAAGCAACCTCTCAAACTCATGATAATTCGCCGTTTCTGAGCCCTGCCCTCGTATGAAGGTAATTCCGAGGATACCCGAGCCCTTGGGAGCATAATACACAAGCTCATCGCGCATCATTCCTCGTTCATTTTTCATAACGACCTGGGCATTGATCATATATCGTAAATGATCTAGAGATGGCTGATTTTTCAGCGTTATAAGATGTCCTTGCACCGGAATTAAGCGACGATCTTCCGTCAACGCCTGTGCACCGTGACCGGTACAATTGAAGATGAGGGAACACTCAGTATCACTCCAAGCCACTATCTCTTTTCTGATAATGGCAATGCCGAGGTCACGCACTAATGTATGAAGCTCATTTAGGAGCACTGGTGCTTCGATCCAGATAGTTTTATATTCACGAGCTTGATAACTCTTTCCATTCTTAAAATCGATGGTGACAGTGTGGGATATATCCATAAGACCATGTTCGATATATGGTGCAAACCCCGGATCGATGCCAAGGCTATAATAGGCAGGAAGAAGGTGGCATCCTTGTTTGATAAACGGATGGGTCCCTTGCGCAATCTGCTTATAAGCCTTGTAGGATTCAATACCAGCCGAAAGGAAGAGAGCAGCTTCCTCAGGAGTAGAACTCTTTCGTGGACGAGGAAAAAAGAATCCTGCTGCCTTGGAAGAGGGTACCCCTTCAATCTCGCGAGCAACAATATGTACCTCATATCCTTTACGAGCTAAGAGAACGGCTGTTAATAAGCCATAACATCCAGCACCAATAACGCAAATAGGTCTGTTTTTCAGGCGAGGCTCGAGTATAAGCCGTGCCTCAAATTGACGTAGAGATTTCTCAACACAACCGAACAAAAAGGTCCAGCCAGCACCGCCTTGCCCATAGTTGTGATAAATGAATGTATTGCCTTGAATTTGCTCCTCGGTACGAAAGATGCGTTCTCGATGGGAGCGAATACAGACTATTCGTTCTTCGATATGCTCACACGAAAGAGACGGTGGTGTGAGCTCTACTCGTATCATGATTAACGTTTGTAATAAAAGCTAAACTGTTCATGAATTCGCTTTATATAGACATTGGTAAGTACACACACGTAATAGGGGATAATAAGTCCATAGAGAATAACCCAGCCTATAAAGGGAAGAAACTCAGAGGACTGAAAGAGAAATGAGCACAGATACCCGGCGGAGATAACAAGCCTCAATACGAGGTACGCAAGAATGAAAAATGGGTAATTGGTAAAAAACATCGTAAGGGCTCGAAAGAAAGCGTAGATATATTCAATCACCGTTCGCCGAGAATCGAGCATGAACAGCACCCAGATTATACTAAACGGAGAGATATACGGAATAAGAATACCAAGAGCCTCAGAGCCAGGGAGCCAGGTACGGCCTACCAAGAGAAGTAGCCGCAAGAACACCTCATAGCTATACTGTACAACCTTATTGACGGAGAAGAACATCGGCCACTGGAGGAAAATGAGTATCCCCACAAATAAAATCCACTCAGCCACTTCAAACTGTTTCCAGTAGGAAAGATGCTTTTGGAGTATCGATGGACGAGCTGCCCTCACAAGTATAGTGATATAAAAAGCAAGCACCAAGCTTTGCAAATCAAGCAAAAGACCCGCAAGCAAAAAAAGAACCGGGATGAACCAGATTGAGAGCAGTGCTCCATAGAGCTGGAAAAGCGATTTGAGCGAGACCAACAGAAGTAATGAAAGATTTTTGGGCCGCAAGAGCTCTATCGATTCTTTCCATGGTGTAAGAAGAAAATGTGCCATCTCTGTACTCTCCTTATAAATCTATAGTATACTAGCTAGAATAGCATAGCTCGTAGAGTTTATAAATCCCTTAATGAGAGATTTCTATGTTGAAACGCTTAAAGAACCTTCCTGATGCCTATTATGAGTTTTGGTTGTGGCTTGCAAACCTCAAACACAAGACACGGCTTGCTCCGCTTAATTTCCAAAACAATTGGACGCATGTGCTCTGGACTCAACGGAAGTTTCTCACTATTGCACTATGCTGTGAGGTAATCATACAAACATTTTATGCACTGTATCCTCTTTTCATTGGAAGCATTGTAGAGAGCCAGGAGTTTTCGCATTTCCTCTATCTCATTGGAACCTGGTTTTGTATCATCATAATAGAATATATATCAGTCTATAATAGCGCCCTTCTGGAAATACAGTGTATTAATAGCGTACAATATAATGCATTTCGTTTTTTCCTCACCGTAGATCCAATTTACCATACCATGAAAACAAGCGGTAAGCTCTTTGCAAAAATAGAACGCTGCGCACGCTCGTATGAAGACTTTCTTGATATCATTCTCTGGGATATATTGCCCGTAGTCGTAAGTGTCATAGCCGTCGTAATAGCATTCTGCAATACTCATATGGAGCTCGGTCTAGTTGCACTTGTTTTATTACTGATAATAGCCTTTATTAATATTACACTGAATCTCTTTACAAGCGCCACATTCGAACGACGACTTATTGATGCAGATGATGCTGTAAAAGCAATGAGCGTAGAAAGCTTAACACAAGTACAGCTCATTCGTTCATCATTTGCTAGCAACGAAATAGATGCACTTGCACGAGAACGAAATAAGGAGATGATGTATAAGGAAGGTACCGCTTGGTTGGCATTTGCTACCTCTATCTCTATCTCGCGACTCGCCTATTTACTGAGCGTATTCATCCTAGGATATCTCATTCTCACTTATATAAAAAACGGCTCGGTAACGATATTAGGGGGAACAACCCTCCTTGTTACCTATCTTAACGCCACCTTCGAAATCATTATGATTGGGAGGCGTATACGAAAGCTCCTGAAAGCTGTTACTCGCATTAAAGATCTCTATTCCTTCATCCAAAATTTTGGCAAGCAAACCTTTGCAGTGCTCTCACCATTAAAAGAACAACCCGTAGAAGCAGAACGAACCACCATAAGTATTGAGGCCCATGATCTCTATTTCGATTATAATCCTAAAGCGCGAATATTTGACCAACATAATTTATCACTCTCAGTACCAACCAGCCAACCAAATAAGCTCTACGGCATTATAGGACCTTCCGGCATGGGAAAAACAACTCTCCTCTCACTACTTGGTGGCCAATTAAAACCTTCGAAAGGTACAGTTGTTATCAATGGGGTATCGATTTATGACGCTGATGATAATATACGCCGGACCCTTCTGGCTGTACAAGGGCAAATAGCAAGCAGCTTAAGTGGGAGCGTACGCCGTAACCTCTTACTCGGACTCCCCCTTGAAGCAACTATCTATACGGATGAGCAGATCATAAATGTGTTAAAGGAAGTAGGCATCTGGAAGATTTTTGAAGAAAAAGAAGGCCTCGCAACCCCGATCGGCGAGTCAGGCTTAACACTCTCAGGAGGACAACGACAACGGCTTAACTTTGCCGCACTCTACCTACGTGCGCAGTATTTCAAGCCAGCGGTCATCCTTATTGATGAACCAACGAGTAGCTTAGATGAAGTCAGTGAACGCGCCATTACCACCATGATTAGTCAACTCGCGAAGCATTCACTCACCTTGGTAATCGCCCACCGCTTACGAACGCTTAATGATGCAATAGGGATACTCGACTTTTCTCTTCTTGAAGACGAAAAAACGATCACCTTTTATAATCGAGAAGAGCTCGCACAGAAATCAACCTATTATAGGATGCTGATGCAGGGCGACATCACAATAGATGCCTAAAGCTACAAAAAAAGCCCTCCCCAAAGGGACGGCCTCACATGACATAAAAAAAGGGCATCTTTCGATGCCCCTACTTTTAGAATCTATTTCTAAATCCACCACCACCATTGCTACCACCGCCAGTATTTCGGCGTGGGCCTCGGTCTTCAAAACGTGGACGACCTGTTGAGCCTCCGCGTTCTGGCTCGCGTGCTTCATTTACACGAAGGTTACGACCGTCAAGTTCAACATTATTCATTTTCTCAATAGCCGTTTGTGCTTCATCAGCATTAGGCATTTCGACAAAAGCAAAACCACGTGGTTGACGTGTTTCTCTATCAAGAATAATTTTAACTGAATCAACTTTTCCAAATTGCTCGAAAGCATTTCGTACTGTTTCTTCAGTTGATGAGTGGGAAAGATTTCCTACATAAATATTCATTCAACAAACCTCAAAAAAATGTTAACGGTACATAAAAATTTTCAGATTTTGCGACTTCGCAAGGAAAGACCACTCTATTAAAGAAACAATCCCAGCCTGAAGAAATCAGGCAAATAACTCAAAATATTCGTACACAAACTAAAAATAACTACTTTCAGTCTAAACTAATCGCAAGCCAATGTCAATCGATACTAAAAAACTCGTACTATCAATGTTCTAAGTCGTCCATTGCAGAACGGTTTTGGATAAGAAACCCTTTACCTTTACCAGCAAGACACTATTTGTGCCAGACAAGGCTTTTGCCACGCTAGCAATTACCTATCGCCAGAATTCAGATTGTTCTTCTCCGTTTCTGTATTTCTGCCTTCGATCTTTAAAAATTCGATTAATCGCACATAAAAGGACTCGGATTATGGAAAAGGCTTATCTGCTTTTTTTGACCCCAATGCGAGGACAGTACGGTCTCACAACACAGAGGGAACAGAATGGTGAGAGAGGTACGCATATATTCTGACCCCACATAACAAGAAGGTGATTAAGGGAGATCCAATGGTCTCGAGGTACAAGAGCTTGAAGAGCATATTCTGTGGAAGTTGGATCCTTGGTATGGACCCAGCCGAGCCGATTTGCAAGCCTATGCACGTGCGTATCCACACAAATAGCTGGTATACCAAATGCCTCACCAAGTACGAGATTAGCCGTTTTTCGCCCTACCCCCTTTATAGAAAGAAGCTCTTCTTGCGTCGAAGGAACTTTACCACCAAATCGCTCGAGGAGGATATGACAGGCATCAAGCACCGTCTGGGCTTTCTTGCGATAAAATCCTAGAGGATAAAAAAGTTCTTCAAGTTCAGAACGATCAAGCTCAATAAGTTCCTGAGGCGTTCTCACACGGGCAAAAAGCTCTTGTGAGACTTTATAGGTAACTGGATCTCGGGCCCGTAAACTCAGTAAACAGCTTATAAAAATCAGAAATGGATCACGACCGTACTTCTGTACAATCAATGTTGACATGGGTGGCGGCATATCTTTTGTTGCTTCCTTCAGCAGGGAGAGCACTTTTATAATCCGTTCTTGTAATTCTGTCATTGGTACCTCTAGAAAAGTGTAGCTGATTTAGCATAACAATCAATGGTAGCCTTTGACTCAACATCTTTGCTGCTTTATAGAATGCCGAACTTTTACCGATCCTTTCCTTTAAAAATCAGGAAAAAATTGCTACACTGTCATAAGTTACCTGAGTAAACAAAAGATACCAAGAATAATGGAATTATTACGACGCCTCAGCGGCAGACTTAAACGGATCATCGCCCTTCTCTTTTGCTTCTTTGGCGGAATTGCCGCATACCTTTTCCATCTTCAAATTGTCAACACGAACCGCTTTTACAAGCTAAGCCTCAATAACTTTACCCGCCAAGAAAAGATCGCCTCGCCTCGTGGCAATATCACCGACAGGCATGGCGCCTTACTTGCAGCAAATCGCCCGTTTTTTACTGTGTACTGGCAAGGAACCGGAAAACGAGCGCTTACTAAACATCAAGAGCTCCTTCTGACGAGACTCTCTGCTATACTTTCCTTGCCTCCCGACGTACAAACTACTCTGAAACTTCATGAGAAACGAGCCGGCAAACTCAAGTTAGCAAGCGATGTCCCTTTTGAACAGCTCAGTAGACTCCTCGAACAGTTTCCTCAAGAACCAAATATCATTCTTGAAAAAACCTTTAAGCGATGTTATCCCCATAAAGAATTGGCTTGCCATATAGTGGGCTATCTTGGCCTTGAAAATGATGCCCCAGGAAAAATGGGTCTCGAACTCTATTGCCATAAGGAGCTCAAGGGCCACTGCGGCAAAATTCTCAAGATCATTAACTCACTGGGCAACCATCTGCATGCTCATCAAGTCAGTCCTGCTCTTGCTGGAAAAACGCTACAAACCACGCTCGACAGCACACTCCAAAAAGCTGCCGAAGAACTCTTTCCTGCAGACTATGAAGGATGTTGCCTTCTCATGGATGAGACTGGTGCTTTAGAAGTCATCCTCTCAAGACCCTCATTCGATCCAACACTCTTTTTAAAGCCGCTCAGTCCTGACAATTGGAGGAAACTTCAAGAGAAGAAAGGGTTTATCAATAGAGCCTTTAATGCCTGTTATCCACCCGCTTCTCTGTTTAAACTCGTTACACTCGCTGCAGGTCTTGAAACCGGAATTATTAGCAAAGACATGCGATGGCATTGCATTGGTCATACAGAGTTTAAAGGGCGTCTCTACGGTTGCAGTCATAGGGAAGGGCACGGAGTTCTCTCAACTGAACAAGCACTCGCCCATTCATGTAATATACCGTTCTTCGAAATAGGCAAAAAAATTAAAATCGATACCCTCGCGCACTATGCAGGCCGATTCGGTCTTGGACTCAAGACGGGAGTACTGTTTCCAGAAAAAGTGGGCCTCATTCCCACAAATGCCTGGAAAAAACGAGTGAAAAAAGAACCTTGGTGGCCAGGAGAAACGCTCTCAGCAACAATCGGACAGACGTGCCTCCTCGTGACTCCTTTGCAAATAGCCTGCATGATAAATGCTCTTGGAACAGGAGCTCGAATTCGTCCGCGTATGCTCATGGATGAAGCTATCGTAAAAGAACCTCTCGATATTGGTAAGGATACCCTTCACTTCCTCCAACAATGTCTCAGCTCTGTAATAAAACAGGGTACTGGATCCCATCTTAAGTACCTCAAAGACTTTAAGATACTGGGCAAAACGGGTACCGCACAGGTCCAGGCACTTGATAAACCATCCTTAACAAAGGAATCACTCTGCCACGGATACTTTGTTGCCCACTTTCAATACAAGAATGAACCAGCTCGAACCCTTGTTGTCTTACTCGAACATGCTGGCTCATCCTCCGTTGCTTCCAAATTTGCTCTCAAGTTCTTAAAACAATATGCCGCCATTCGACAAAATTCGAAATAATTTCCCACCATTTAAGGTTTCATAGACTTTAGTGTATCGTAAGATATATATACTAACCTGAAATATAAAAGGAATTACCCTATGAAAACACTACTACTTGTAGCCCTGCTTGGACTGGGCTCTCTACAAACAGCATACATGGCGGGACACCCGACCGTGTATTCGGAAAAAACAGAATGTGACGTTTGCCAGGTAGATAACTTTAAAGAAGGCGACGAGGTCGTAGTCCTCCCCTGCCATCCAACACACATCTTCCATAGCAAATGTATCAGCGCATTTTGCAATGATAAAACAAAGCCGAGCTGCCCTTTGTGCAGAGCACCGGTAACAGCGAACATTGAGGTTCACCCACGTACACGCGCATTCATTCGCTTTCTTCCCAGCGCTTTAAGCACCTATGCTCGAAGAGTTGAACCAGCAGCCGTAGCTCCATCACCAGCTGCGAGAGTACCAGAATCAGCTGCTTCAAGACTTGTGAAGCCAGACGGCATTCCTCAAGATCTCTGGGACTCTTCATCTGACACGGAAAAAACATTTATTCTTCAGTCAGTTGCAATGGAAGCACCAAGCGTATCTGCTTCTCTAAGAAGGCCAGAGTCAGCTGCCCCTTCACGGCTCGTAAAACCAGACGGCATTCCTCAAGACCTCTGGGACTCTTCATCTGACATAGAAAAAGCATTTATTCTGCAATCAGTTGCAATGGAAGCGCCGAGCGTATCTGCTTCTTTGAGAAGACCAGAATCAGCTGCTTCTTCGCGCCTCGTAAAACCAGACGGCATTCCTCAAGATCTCTGGGACTCTTCATCTGACACAGAAAAAGCATTTATTCTGCAATCAGTTGCAATGGAAGCGCCGAGCGTATCTGCTTCTTTGAGAAGGCCAGAGTCAGCTGCCTCTTCACGGCTCGTAAAACCAGACGGCATTACCCAAGATCTCTGGGACTCTTCATCTGACACGGAAAAAGCATTTATTCTTCAGTCAGTTGCAATGGAAGCACCAAGGGTATCTGCTTCTCTAAGAAGGCCAGAGTCAGCTGCCCCTTCACGGCTCCTAAAACCAGATGGCATTTCGCAAGACCTCTGGGACTCTTCATCTGACACAGAAAAAGCATTTATTCTTCAGTCAGTTGCAATGGAAGCACCTCGCAGATCTGGTTTAATTATAAGGGTAGAATCAACTGCTTCTTCACGGCTCATAAAGCCAGAAGGTATTTCGCAAGACCTCTGGGACTCTTCATCTGACGTGGAAAAGGCATTCATTCTGCAATCAGCTGCAATGAGAGCGCCTCGCAGATCGGCTGCAATTAGAAGGCCAGAATCCGGTGCTTCTTTACGGTTCGTAACACTGATGTGATTCCTCAATACGTTTGGGACTTATTATCCGAAGAAGGAAAAAACCTCATTATGCGAGCAACTTGAATACGAGGGGCTAGACGGTCAACACCAGCTCATCTCCTATAACCCGTGACAATTCCTCTACACACAGAGGGTGGATTAGCGAGCTAATTAGATATAAAGGAAACTCTCTCATGAAAACATTATTTCTTGGAGCCCTGCTTGGACTTGGCTCACTACAAACAGCATACATGGCGGGACACCCCGCCGTGTATTCGGAAAAAACAGAATGTGACGTTTGCCAGGTAGATGACTTTAAAGAAGGAGATGAGGTCGTAGTCCTCCCCTGCCATCCAACACACATCTTCCATAGCAAATGCATCAGTGCATTTTTCAAAGATAAAACGAAGCCGAGCTGCCCCTTGTGCAGAGTACCGGTAACAGCGAACATTGAGGTTCACCCACGTTCACGCGCATTCATTCGCTTTCTTCCCAGCGCTTTAAGAACCTATGCCCTTAAAACGAGCACATCAGAATCGGTTCCAAGCCCTTCACAGCTCGCAAAGCCAGATGGTATTACCAAAGAACTGTGGGACGAAGCCTCTGATGCTGAAAAAGCATTCATGATGGAGTCGGCTCAGGTCCCTGAATGCCCAGCTGGTATTTCCAAAGCTCTTTGGGACACCTTATCTAAAGAGCAAAAAGCTCTTACAGCAAAAGGAAAAGCTGTCTCCAAGAAAAATGCCTTTCAGAAATACCTCATTCCATGCGAAATTGGCGCAGGGTTACTTGTCGGCGCCTTACTGGGCAGGGAATTAAAAAAGCTGACCTTAACACCGACAACTTTATTTCTTCCGTTGAGCTTCTTGGGTTCTGAAGCCGCGCTTAATACGGTCTATCCGGAAAGAGCGAGTACCTATAGTTACTGGCAATGGATGGCCTTCGTCGTAGGCACTTTTTCATCTCTCCATAATTCTTAAAAGAAAGAGGGAACGGTTTCGACCGTTCCCTCTGTTCCTGTTTTTAAACTGCTCTATTACCAGCAGACATAATTTCCAAATTCATCATAGTAACAGTTCGCACCCACCCCAACTACTGTAGGTATCCAAACGCCACCGCTCCAGTATCCGCCACCCCAGCCTCGGCCTCCACGATATCCACGACCAGCTACACCTCTACCACCACGCCCGAAACCTCGGCCAGCGTAACCACCTCTGCCAACACGGCCTCCCATACCTCGGCCACCACGGGCTCCCATACTACGGCCACCACGGGCTCCCATACTACGGCCACCGCCGCGACCGCCGCCGCCTCGTCCGCCACCACCGCCACGGCCACCGCCGCCACGAGCATCTATATCAAGAACCATAAAAGACCCTACGGCAACCGCCATAAGGGTAAGATATTTCATTATTGGCTTCATACCATCTCCTTTAGTAATAAGACACCTATCAGTTTTTACCAGCTTAAATCCGCAGAGAGTTCATTGAGACTTTGATTAACATACACACAATAGGCGTCTCCCTTGTATAAAGGGACCTCAAACAACTCTTTCTATTTGAAATTATAAACTATTTTATATTAGAAAATCAATGATTATTTGAAAATTTTTTGATAAGAAGGTAGCTGAGCTTCGATTCGATTTGCAATAAAAAACCCCCCGCATGGCGGAGGGTACTACTATACTAACTTATGTCACTTACGCAGCAGGAGCTGCCTTGTTTAATCTCTTAGCCAATCGACTGAGTTTGCGCGATGCAGTATTGGCATGAATGATACCCTTGCTTTTCGCACGAGACAGCTTTGCCGCTACATCACCGAGCAACTGCGCAGTTGCTGCTTGGTCGGTATTACTTTCAATTGCCGCGAGCACCTTTTTTATCGCCGTTTTTACCGAGGTACGACGAGCAAGATTGCGAACGCGACGTTTTTCATTTTGCTTTGCAGCTTTTTTTGCAGATGACGTATTTGCCATAGGACTTACTCACTTATTAAATTACTTTTTGTACTTTTTGGGCCTTCACACATTTTGTGCACACTTTACCTGCATGCACCTTATTATCAGAGCAAGCAGTTACAGTAAAGCGCATTTTATGCACATTAGGGTATACCCATTTTTTCGTTCGATTGTTGGCATGACTAACATTATTAGCCACTTGTGGTCGTTTCCCACATACCGCGCAGATACGTGACATAGTTTACCTTTCATAAAATCTATAGTCTAGTTTACTATACTTGGCTTTTTAATCAATGAAAAAGATGTTCTTCTCTTGATTCAATACCTAGCAACTTATAAATCTCACCAGCATAGAGTGTTTCTTTTTCAAGAAGCGCCTGTGCCAGAGTATTAAGCTTATCTCTATTATCTTTGAGTAATTGTACCACATGTACATACGCGTGTTCCATGATAGATCGCATTTCCTCATCAATCTTCTTAGCAGTTTCCTCGGAGTACGAATGTTCACCCATTTCTTGTTTATACACTAGAGGCCCAAGAGCTTTCGACATACCATAGGAACAAACCATTGCTCGAGCAATTTCAGTGGCGGTCGAAAAATCACTATAAGCGCCCGATTCCAAGCGATTAAAAACAAGTTCTTCAGCAGCTCTGCCACCCAGTGCAACCATAATACGCGCTACCATCTCATCTTTCGAAATAGTATGCTTCTCTCGTTCTGGCAACGACCAGGTAACGCCTAGCGCCTTAGACCGAGGAATAATTGTTACTTTATGAAGCGGATCTGTATCTATAGGCAACAACAGGTTTACAAGCGTATGACCTGCTTCGTGGAACGCCGTTACTTCGCGTTCTTTCTCCGTTAATGTAATCGTTTTCATTTCTTTACCAAGCATAATTTTATCACGCGCTTCTTCAAAATCTTGAATTACCACTTCTGGTTTATTCAACTTGGAAGCATTAATCGCTGCTTCATTAATAAGATTACCAAGATCAGCACCCGTAAAGCCTGGGGTACCGCGCGCTATCTTTTTTAAATCGATACCCGGATCCATTTTTATTCCAAGGGAATGGACCTTTAAGATCGCTTCTCGGCTCACTAAATCGGGATAAGGAACAGTCACGCGCCTATCAAATCTTCCCGGCCGTAAGAGTGCCTTATCAAGGACATCAGGTCTATTGGTAGCTGCGATCACAACAACAGAAGATCCAGCAGAATCAAATCCATCCATCTCTGTCAGAAGCTGATTTAATGTCCCTTCTCGTTCTTCATGACCACCACCAAAGCCACTTCCTCGCTGACGGCCTACTGCATCAATTTCATCAATAAATACGATACTTGGAGCATGCCTACGAGCTTGAACAAAGAGATCACGCACTCGTGCAGCACCAACACCAACGAATACTTCGATAAAGTCTGAACCACTTACACTGAAGAATGGGCAATTAGCTTCCCCTGCGACAGCCTTAGCAAGCAAGGTCTTACCATTACCCGGTTCCCCTACCAATAATACACCTCGAGTGAGTTTGGCTCCAAGTCGCTTATACTTATCAGGATTTTTGAGAAAATCGATAATATCTGAGACTTCCTCTTTCGCTTCGGTAGCCCCGGCTACAGAATCAAAGTTCACTTTAATTTGGGATGGCATAAACATTTTTGCTTTACTTTTACTCATGCTAAAAATGTTGCCGCCATTGCCCCCAGAATTACGGGATTGTCTAAAGAGGTACCAAATACCTATAAGAGTTAAAAGGAACGGTAATAAATAGATGAACTGCCAGAAACTAAAGTCACCGCCCGCAGGAGCAATATTCGTTTCGACATTATGTTCCTTTAAAAGATCCCAGATTTTAGGGCTGTTAGGAATCACTGTCTCAAATCGTGTTCTTCCATCGCGATAGAGACCTCTAATTTCTGAACCTGTCACTTCTACTGCTTGAACCTGATTAGTTTCAAGCTTTTTTAGAAATGCTGAATAACTAATATTTTCAGTCCGGTGACTGAAGTCTGCTAATCTCAGAACTATAAAAATAGTAAAGAGAAAGAATAAGGCCATTAAGAAAATATTCCCTGGACCACCTTTAAATTGCTTCATGTTCAACTTCTTCATTATAAACCTGCTTGATTTTCGAAAAGTTACGAGTTATTTTCTTATAAGTATACAATAAAAGAGCCCTCATGTCGATTTTCAATGAGAATATGATCCTGAGCGCTCAACATTAAAAAATGTGAGTCAAGGGCACGCACATAATTTCAAAATCACTTCAAACTCTCAAGGAGGTATAAGCCATGTATACACGGATCTGTATCTTCGGAAGACCGGGAAGTGGAAAGTCAACCTTTACAAAAGAACTCCATACTACAACAGGGCTGCCTCTTTATCATCTCGATCGCTATTTCTTTTCAGCAGGCTGGATCGAAGCTCCTTCCGAACAGTTTTTGGCACAGCAGCGTGAGTTTGTTGCTCAAGATGCCTGGATTATCGATGGTAACTCTCTTCAATCGTTAGAACTACGGTATGCTCGAGCTCAAGTGTGCATCTACTTTAACTATCCACGACTTCTTTGCACGCTTCGACTTTTTAAAAGACGATTCTTTAAAGACAAGGCCATCAGCGACCGAGCTGCAGGTTGCCCAGAAAAGCTATCTTGGGCATTGCTTCAATACCTCTGGACGTTCGAATCGAGAAAGAACCATCGTCTTGTCAAACTTATTGCTGATCTGCGCGCTCGCTATCCTCATGTCCTCTTTGTCGAAATCAAAAATGACAAAGAACTTCAGCTGGTGAAAGCGCGGTTCTGGAAAGACTAGAAACAACGTCGGCAATTGCGTGGACTACTCCCGTAATCCTTAAAAAGAAATAGGTAGAGTTTACACTTGATCAATCATCCAAAATCAGATGATATCAATCCGCCTTCTCATTGACTCTTTTGAGACTTTCGCTCAAAAGCTGTGATTGCGACCTCAAAACAAATACTGTAGATTTAGGGGGAGGGGCCAGGTGCTTACGCACACTGACCCCCGTAGCAAGGGCCTTAGTTTCGCGTTTCGATAATATGAATACTGCGCTGAACGGTTGTTCTGTCAATCAGTAAAATATCGATCAGGTGAGCACCTGAAAGTTCTTCCAGGAGAGCGGTATAGGTATTTTGGTCACTCTCAGTCACATCAACGATGAGATGTTCAGCATAACCAGCATTGATATGCGCTAGCACCCTTTGAATACAATCACTTGTCTGAAGAACCACACACCAGAGCTTTCCTGATTCTTCTTGAAATATCCCCGTACCGAGATAGCGCATATCCCCTATGTAGCCTTGTTCTTGAGCGGCTACGACAACGAGAGCCTTATCGATCATTTCTGTACTCCTTTCTGCAGATAAAAGATCCCAGCAGGGATTGCATTTCAGTTTTTGTAGCTTCTGTATAGTTTTTTGCAATGTTTCGTAAGATTGGTCTTTGCTCCCTTTAACAAATCCCATATGTAAAAACTCCTGAGCTTCTCTTACCAGATCAGGACCATGTACTTGCATAAGCGCAGCAACACGTTCTGTCCAGCGCTTCATATGAGAGTGAAGTTCTTTAGAAGCAACCAACGTCCGATCTTGTACCCCTCGAGTGACTGCTTTTACGCTCTCTTCTAAGCAGCCCGCTTTCATTGCTGACGAAAACAAGCGATGAAGAGTTTTAAGCAGGACTGAACTGCCGGCAATATCGAGCCCCACTTTTGCACATGACGCCCCAATATCATAGGGTCTATTCTCGATGACTGCTTCTCTCAGCTTTTTTACATGACCAATGAGCTCTTGCGCATTAGCATACACATAAAACAAAACAGCTCCCAGTGCATAAGCAGGAACTACCGCCGGACGCAAAAACCTCAAGGGAATGTGCATCCCTGAAACAACAGCTGGTATTGCTACGAGAGACTTTGCTGTTTTCAGTTCATCTCGAGCACCTTTACATACCTGACCCAGTACTCGTAGGCATTCAATAAGCTCACGAGCTTGTTCCACCTTTTTCCCATCAGTAAGACCAACAATGACTGGAGAAGCATCTGCGATAATTGGCTTAAACAGATTATCAGTCCGATATGCATCCATAAGCCGAGTTCCCTGTAAAATAACCTGATTCTGCTCTTGCGTAGGATAGCGCAGCTTAAGAAGTTCTGGATCAATGTTGAAGGCACGGCCAAGATCAGTCACTTTTGCATTCTCTTCAGCTATACGTTTCTCTTCCTGAGCCTTCTGTTGATAGGCCACCATCGCTAACAGTGCTTGATATTCATTACGCCTCTGCGCTTGAGAAGTAAATTCGACTGTATTTGCATGTACCGCGATGCGTTGAGCAAACGCAGCCAACGCTGGTAGATCTGAAGGGCTTACCCCTGCGTAGAGATTAAGTGCCTTTTGTATCTGCTTAGATGCTATCTCAGCCTCACTCGAAGCTAACTTTTTCGTCGCACCCTGCTCTATGGCCTCGAGATCTGCGGCAAGTCGTTCTTCCATTCGAATTGCTTGGGAAGCAGAAAGCAGCGCAAATTCTTCAGCTTCAGAAGCAGATTTGTTCTTTTGCTTGTACTGATTAAGCGTACCGTGATATGACCGAGCTTGATTCTTTCTCTGCTTCAAAATCCGTAGGTGGTCTCGGGCGCATCGTTGGGCGGCAGCAGAAAGCTTTTCAATACCTTTCATCTGTTTCAATCGTTTTTCTAATAACTTCCAGATCCCGCCATCTGCTCTTTTGTCAAGAGTTTCGTAGCAAAGGACAAAGTGCTCATCACTCATACAGGCTAGTAACTCTTTGAGCTCAGCGGCGGAACATGTTTGGATGTAACCTTTCATTTCTTCGACGGTACGCATACAAGCATAGTCCTTAATTACCTTCGAAATCGGTGCACGCTTCTGCGGCTTATCATTCAAAGCGGGCTGTATGCCGAGGCAGCAGAGTGGTTCCTTATGTGAAAACAAAAGATGGTCGAATGTTCGCCGATGCTGGGCCCTCCACCCAGGTATGGAGCCAGACTGAGAGCAGTCCCCAACCATATGGAAAGTAGTGGCATAGGCTGCACAAAATGACAAACAGGAGACAAGCAGATAGAAATACATGAAATGCCCTCCCAGGCGAGAAGATTATTGTTGTTTAATTTTTACTCAGGGCACTATAATACAAAAAAAAATGGCTGTCTATACTTTTTCGAAGAGATGCGTAAACATTTTTTTCTGAATTGAAGAGCGCCGAGAAAAAACTACTTCGCCAAAGAGCTCTTCTTGCAAAAAAATACAAGAGGACAATTGGACACAAGATCGTTATTATAAAACAACGTTAGTCTGAAGAGAGATCACCTCTGACTAGTATCCCAGTACGGGAAGTGTATCAAATACGGGAGACCACGAAGGGCACGTGCAATATTCGTCAAGAGAAGTTATGAATGTCCGTTTCTTCATAACAACATGCATGAGAGCAATACGGCTTTCCCGTCCTTGCTGAAAGCAATACACGAGATAATTACCACAGGGAGACCAACAGCAATCGATTTTATTTCCGCTATCACTGGTCAACTGATACTGCTGGTGAGTCTTGCAATCATAAATACAGAGCTGCATAACACCCTGTATTCTCTTAGAGTAAGCAATTTTGTCATTCTGTGCACAATAACTTGGGCCAACGCAGTAGCCATCCTGAGTGAGAAGCTTGATAGAATTAGTCGCGGGACTGTATCGGCATATCTGAGGACCTGAGCTGCCCTGTCGAATTTTGCGCGAATCGGTACAGAATATAATATCGCCATTTGCAAGCAACGTCGGGGATACGTTCTTGCCATCATTCTTGATAACGGGTGTATGCAGACCCTTCTTTTCCCTTTCATCATAACTATACTGCCAAATAGTCCCCGAACGACAATACACCGCTTTGTTATTATCATGAGATACGGAAATACCTACACAGGTCCCATTAAGATTAAGGACAATCGTTTTCTTACCCTGAAGCGTTACCGAAATAAGTCTGACATTTGAGCGAGTAAACTCAGAGCAGAACAAGCACGGAAACTGGGTATTGTGATGCCAATAGAGACTCACATAAGTTCCCGGTTTTTTAATAATCTCTTGTTCAAATGAGCCATCACTATTAACAACACAGACTACCGAACGTTGCCGTTTCGCTGGACCGATCTTTCTTTTTACATAAGCTATCTTCGTAGAAAAGGAACTCGATTGCTTAGTAAGTACCGGCCAAAGCTCATCAGCAATATGAGCAGCATACCCATGAGCTAAGGTCCCTCGCTTTGCATAGCTCTTACCTTTAATAAGATGCCCATCATGAACATCATAGAGACGCCATTGAACATGCTTTTTATCGGGAGACTGACTCAAAAACAGCTCAAGCGGATAGGACTTATCAAGCAGTTTCTCAAGCTCCGATGCAGTTGAAGGGGCGGTGCACCCTTTAACCTTTACTCGAAACTGACCACTCCTTTGAATATTTTGTGCAAGGAGCTCAGCAATGTGATACAGCTCAGCATCTTGTTCTGGCGTTACCGCTATAAGAAATGGTAATGCTTCTTTTTGCACCCCTTCAGATAGTGCCAAATGATCGATTGCTTGTAATGAACTTATAAAGAGCAAGAATGACAGCATGATCGTTCCCTAGGTGATTACGAGATTTATTCTTTTTACATACTTACTACGTTGAAATTGAGATTTTACGAGCGCATCTTTTATAGCAGCGTACAATGCTAAGGGTTCGTTCCCTCGAGGACTAATAGCAGCAGCTTTTCCGTCAACGATATCGAATGATATCGTAAACGGTTCATGTTCTTCAAATCCAGGTGGAATGCGGTAATGACAATGAACTTCTTGTACTATGTCGTTACCAGTGCCACTACCTTCATCTCCTAATTCAATGGTTTCAGCGGCACCTCCAGCATATGATCCCCCTTGCTGATAGTGACCAGGCGATCCTGGATGAGAATTAGTGGGCTCACTCTTTGCTGTCTCTTGCACTAAAGACTTTTGCGCAGCAACTGGTGGCTCTACCTGTTTCGGTGGCTGAGGTTGAACTTTCGGCTGAGGCTTTGCAGGTTCGGCTTGTACCGGAGCACTCTGCGGCTCAGGTTTTTTCTCTTCCGGTTTTGAGCGCTTAAGCGTACTGAACTTCTTCTTAAGCTCAGAAAATGCCGGTACCACTGCCGGCTCAGGTGGTGCTACTTTTTCTATGACCTTTTCAACCTGCTTTGCGCGTTTTTCAGGCACTGCGGGAACCTTTTTGACTTCGGGTTTGGCATTCTCTTTAACAGGAGCTTTTTCAGGAAGGGGAGCCTCAACAGACTTAAGAGGAACAGGTACCGCTACCTCCTCCGTCTGCGCAGCTACTGCACCAGAACCCTGAGAGGAACCACCCTGCTTGCCAGCACGGCGCCCCATGGTCACATGAGCTCCCATTTTTCCAGACAATACGAGCGGCTGTTCGCTACGAAACTGACTTAAAAAAAGCAGAGCAACAAGAGCCCCATGGAGGAGACAAGAAAGGCTTATAATCCTCAATACGAGGTGCTTACTACTACGCTCTTTCTGTGGAGAGAACCACATGCTCAACTCCTGCTACATATTTGATGCTATCAATAATTTTTACTAATGTCCCTGAAGATACGCGTTGATCACAATTGACATAAACCTTATTTTCTTTCGATCGCTTTACCTGCGAAGCAAGCTCTTGAAGTAAGCCATCGAAGGTATAGGGTATCTCATTTAACGTAATGCGTTCATGAGAATCAATCGCGACAACTAAAGTAGCACTCTGCTGCCCGCCATCTTCTTTCATTTGCCCTTTTGGCAAATCTATATTAAGTGAGTTATGCATAATCGGTGTCGCTATCATAAAGATAACGAGTAAGACCAGCGCTGTATCAATAAGCGGAGTTAACGATACTTCAGGCAAATGTAGTTTTTTTCGTCTGCGTCTGCCTATATTCATGAGAGCTCCATCGAAACCGGCTTATTCGTTTGAAAAGAACTTTTCTGTTCTGAACTAATCATAGTTCGCATTATCCATTGGCACGTATCGGAGAGCTCAAACAACTCTTTTTCTAGGTTTCGCATACAGCCCGATAGATAGGCATACAGTACTAATGAAGGTATAGCAACAACTAAGCCACCCATAGTCGTAATAAGAGCTTCAGCAATCCCGGGAGCAACTGCAGCAATATCAGCACTTCGTTGTTGTGCGATTGCCATAAATGCATGGATAAGACCCCAAACAGTTCCAAATAATCCAATTAGAGGAGCTGCTTGAGAACTGGTAGCAAGGACTGGGATAAGTGCCTCTTCTTGCGATAACGCTTCTTCAACTCGTTGATTCATAGAGTTCTGTAATAGATACCAATCTTTATCAGCGATAGTACCCGTTTCTTGCATGCGCAATAATTTTTTGAAATCTGTCAGAAATCCGGTAATCAGTTCACCAGCAAACCCGCTTTGCATAACAGAAACACGAGCTAAAAAATCTTCCATTGCTTTGGTATTTTGCAATAAGCCTTGAGCTTGCTTTAAAGCTGCTATTTTCGTCATAATACTCATGCGCTTATAGAACGCTAAAGCCCAACAAGCTATAGACATACCAAGCAAGAGCAGAAGCACCCCTTTGGTCACAATATCTGTACTACTTATAATCTGCCATAACCCTACGCTCACATGAACCTCCGATAGTCTTTATAAAGTTTTTAGATGCATTCTTAGTGTACAAGACATAGCAATTAAAGAAAAGCACAAAAATCGATTCTTTGTACTCGTTCCTGCCAGCATGAACAAATAATGTTGTATTTGACCTGAAGAAAGATAGTCTCACCAAACTGCTATATTTTTTAAAACTTGTCTAATGAATGAGTAATTCCTATACTCGATCATAGAGCACACAAGGAATTTGCAATGAAAAGACTACTTCCTCTTGGCCTCTCGAACTACAAGGAGCTTCGAGAAAGCAATAATTACTATATAGACAAAACTCTCCTCATAAAAGACCTTCAAGAAAGCGGCAAAGCAATTCTTGTTCCTCGCCCTCGCCGTTTTGGTAAAACCCTTAACCTCTCAATGCTCTACTATTTCTACAACAAGGCGGAACCTACTAATGCCCACCTTTTCGCAGATACTCAGATTTGGAAACTCCCAGAATATCGTTCCTTGCAAGGTGCTTTTCCCGTAATCTTTATCTCTTTCAAAGCTGTTAATCAATCTAATTTTGCTAAAATGAAGGCAGCATTTCAATATGTTATTGCTCAAGAGTTTGAAAAGCATACCTATCTTTTGGAAGGAACAACCTTAAGTGTCAAGGAAAAAGATCGCTTTGAAAGAATCAACGGAGAAAAGGCTACTGAAATTGACTTAGGATTTTCACTTGGCTTTCTCGTGCAAATGCTTGCTCGCTATCACAACAAAAGAGTTATTCTTCTTCTTGATGAATATGATGTTCCCGTGCAAACGGCATATAGTAATGGTTTCTATGATGAAATTATACCTTTTATCAGAGAGCTTTTAACGGAACCATTCGAAGATCAGAGCTCTCTTGAAAAAGGAGTGATAACCGGCAATCTCGCGATTGCAAAAGCAGGCATCTTTTCTGGGCTGAATAATCTGACTGTCCTTAACATTACTGATACAAAAATGGCAGAGAGGTTTGGCTTTACTCAAAGCGAAGTCGATGAATTATTGCATTATTATGAATTAGAATCTAAGCGTGATGAGATTCGCGAATGGTTCAACGGTTATACCTTCGGTGAAACAGCGGGAATCTTCAACCCGTGGTCCGTACTGCAATGTATCTTTCATAATGGTCGCTGTAAAACTTACTGGTCAAATACCAGTGATAATCTGTTACTTAAAAGAATCATTGGGGGAGGTCCAGAAGCAATGAAGGCTGACCTTGAGCTTCTTTTTCAGAATAAGCCGGTTATTAAACCAATCGAAGAAATGCTTGTATTTCCTGAGTTGCACACTAAACCAAACCTAGTCTGGAGTTTGTTGCTTTATTCAGGGTATGTAACCTATACACAGAGCAGAATTAAAGATGGTAAAGAAGAATGGTTCCTTGTCATTCCAAACAAAGAAATAATGAGCATGCTCTCCACTTTGATAACGGATATTTTCAGCGGAGCAATTTTGTCGGGCGATGCTCAAAAACTACTAGAGGATCTTACACAAGGAAATGTTGAATCCTTTTCTCGCCTTTTACGAAGTTTCATCGAAAATAGTATGAGCGCTTTTGATATTACAAACGATGAGCCTGAAAGGATTTATCATCTGTTTATGCTTGGTATCTTAGTTATGCTTAAAGACACATACGATATCAAATCAAACAGAGAAAGCGGCCTGGGAAGATATGATATAATGATCATTCCTAAAAGCGTACGCTCGCCAGGCATCATCATAGAGTTTAAAAAAGTTCATACTGATTCAAGAGAAACACTTGAAACTGCAGCAAAAAAAGCTCTTGATCAAATTTTAGTCAAAAAGTATCAGCAAGAGCTTACTCAGCGAGGTGTTCAGACCATTATCGCTTATGGTATAGCTTTTGAAAAACGATCAGTCTTCGTAAAATGTATGCGTATAGAAAAGGGAATTGAAGAGTCTTGTCAGATAGATTAACCTTGCATAACAATAGCGACTCTGACGTCATCTCTAGATCTTAGTCAAAAAAACAAACCAATCGACGCGAAATCACATACAAAAGAGTTGGCTTTACATGCCAACTCTTTAAGCCAGTGGTTATAGGTGGCGTAGAAGGGTCGGCCTTCAGGCCTTCCCTTCCCCACAGAACGTAACGAGCGAATTTCTCGCATTACGCTCTTCAGAAGTTTCCTCCCACATTGAGCAGGCTTGCATCGCGAAAATTTGATTTATCACCAGGAGAAAAATTTCACCAGTTCGCAACGCCCTATTTTCTACTGAGATTACGATGCGATTAATCGGTTCCCAAATTCTATATCTTGCTCTATCATCTTTATTGTAGTGGCATTACTTAAAGAGCATAGGTACTCACTTACAGCCGCAATAGAAGCCTCATTATTAGGCACTGAACTTGCTCTCCCATGGCCATTGCTAGCAGCGCAGTGTAATAACCCTGTTGGAATAAGGTAGTTCAACTAAGCTGTCAATCAAAGCCCCTCTGCTTAATAAGCATTGAATAGCTTCGGCATGACCATTCTCTGAAGCACAATGTAGGGGGATAAGCCATTAACTGCGATACATTAATAGAAGCTCCCACATGACCTTACTCAGCAGCGCAGTGCGATGGGGGAAAGTCATTTTCTGCCAATGCATTAACAGTTTCTGCCAAAACATTAACAGAACTTCTGAGTAAAGTTATGAGTGTGTCCATATCACCGGCTTGTGCAGCTAGATGCAGAGGCGTATAACCCAAATGAACTAACAAAAACCTTAGTCTTAGAAATCGCTACATCAGCACAAACAATAGCAGCATTATTAATTTGTTTATCATCACATTCCTTAATTTCCTAAATAAATATTTTAATGATTGAGGGCCACAAGACAATTTTGCTCGCCAAACCCGGCCAATTCAACAACTCTAACTTTTCCTCTCATGCAGCTACATGAGATAAACATGCTGAGCAAGATAAATCAGCAGCTTCGCGACAATTGCATAATGGTCATTGCATTCTGCGCATACGAGAGCCTCAAAAATAGCATTGTGATCATCTTTGATATTCTCACCAAACTGATACCTACAACAACCAGTATCTAGGAGGTCACGAAGCATTCGCTCATTGCCTAGGCCAGCTGCATACATAAGTGCCGTATTCCCATGAGAATCTCTCGCATTGACAAAATAATGAGGCAACCGTCGCTCGATGAGATGCTTCATAACATTCTTATGATTAAACATCACCGCCCAGATAAGGCAGGTTTGACCGTTAGCAAAGCTTCTCTTCATTGCATTAGCCAGTACGAATGCATGAGGATCAGCCATATAGCTTTTCCATTCCGCTTGCTTTCTCATTACAGCAAGCAGAGGAAACCTCGCGGTTCGTCTCTCACTATAATCTCTCACATCATCTCGCAAGAGAAGTTTATATAGTTCCCTCTGTGCTTCCTGGAATCTGAAACTTGTCTTTTCGAGAGCAGTATCATAATCATACTCGAGCTCTTGAAGGAGAGCTGCCCGCCCCCAATTACTCATAGCACCTGGAAAGAGGGTCTTTAATCTGCGATATCGATAGGGTAAGATTAAGCGAGCTGCCAGAATAACCTGCTTACGAGTTTTCGTCTCTAATCTTTTCCTGAGCAGAGCAACAATCTCATTCTTCTTTTGCTCTTGAGCGATGAAAATAGCTTTATATATCTTACTATGAGTCAAGCTATGTCCTTCCGGCAAGGTGCTAAATAAAATAAGACGCATCGTCAAAGGATAATTGCGAGAAAGAGCCTCATTAAAAAACATTTCTTGCATTTCATCGCTGAGAAAAAAGGACTGACCATCGGGAACGCAGTGTAATCGGCTAAGCACCTTCTCTAATAAAACTGGCTTGCCAGATTGTAGAACAAGAAAACTGGCATCAAGAAGTTTCTCACTCCTACACATGCCGAGTAGCCGTTCTGCAAAGCTATCTTTTCCTAATTCTAAGAGAGCTAGACAGCCCTCTATCAAAACATCGTTATCAACTTCACAATCACTAGTCGTACAGTCAAGCATATGCTCTAACGCACGAAAACGACGCATTATGATCGCATTGTGTATGCAATCAGAGAGAAATTGATCCCTTTCAGCACCCTTATCCTCCAATAGATTGAAAAAATCACAACTTCCCGACTCTAACTTTCTCATACTTTTCTCAATCAAGTCCTCTTCGCGAACCCTGGGACCTAGGCGAAAATCGAGTAAATCAGAATTTAAAGAGACTGCTGCGCTACAGGTCGATTCCAGATTGACAGCTCCAGCAGCCAGGAGCAGTTGTGAAATGGCAACATTCCCGTTTACTATAGCCTGAGCATAGGCCTGATCTTTCTCCCCATCACACAAACCCGAGGCTAGAAGAAGTCCTACGATATCTTCATGCCCATAGGTCGAAGCAAAAACTAATGCGCATTCAGCATCCTGGGAGGTTACCCCGCTTGCCAAAAGCATTTTAACAATACCGCTACTGCCTTTTTCTGATGCGACTCTAAGCGCATACCCTCGAGCATAGGATCCTCCTGCTTGTCGCGTTAAGAGATCGACAAGATCACAATTTTGCTGATCCAATGCGTGACGAAGGGCTTCGACTCTCTCAATCTCTCGAGGCTCAAAGGACAAAAGCAGTGCAACAGCCGGTGTACAATCGGTAAGAGTAGCTACCTTCAGAGCCAGATCGATCCATTTTTTTGATACACCTGAAGACAGAATAGGTTCTAGTAGTGGCACGTGCTTGCGCAAAACTCCAACCAGGAGGCAATGTCCTTTTATATCTTCCCCGTCCAACAGATGCAAGCTTTCTAAACCACCCATATTGCCGTCATAGACGGCAAGGATACCTCTGCTCACATGAGAAGGCAAAAAAGCACAGAGAAATCTAACGACATCTTCATGTCCGCTTATTGAGGCCAGCGTAATAGCACACAACAGGACTGATTCGTCTATTACTGGAACAAGTTTCTCCACAATCAAAGAGCCAGGCTCCTCGTCAATCATTGAGACAGGTTCCTGCTCGATAGCCGCGCTTGAGTATTCATATACAACTCTCAGTGCATCATTAAACCTCTCATAGATGAATTGAACCACTGGCAAATGACCACGCCCTGCAGCTCCTATTAGCAGGCCTGCAGCACCATCTTTAATTTCATTTGGAAAAAGCAAAAGGATGTTAACATGTCCCTGCTTGAGAGCGATAAAGATCACCTGGAAAATATCCTCAAACGAAATGTTCTCTGCCCGAATCATCTTCTCTACAGCAGCTGCATCACCATTATAAGCAGCTAACAGCAACTCGAGACAGTACCGTTTCGAGCTATCGCTGGAACCTGTCTGAGGAGGATACGTACGCCGATATTTTCGATGCAAAAAATCAAGTACGACGCGATTCTCATTTGTAAGTTCTTCTCCTGCAAAGTGAACTGGCGGTACAGTAATTTCTTCAAGATCTCGTTTCAGCCCTTCTGGTAGATCGCTCCATGAACAGCGCAAATCCGCTGTTGACTTATCAAGAACCATAGCACAACCAAAGTGCACACTTGCCACACTAAAGAACCAAAGAAAAAGCTGTAGTTTTTTTTCCATAAAATCTCCTCCAAAGATGTTTCCCTAAGAATGAAACGCCGATGATTAAATGTCAAATTATGGCGTAACTATTCCAAAGAGACCTTAGAAATATCGCCTCTTTTGACCTCTTGAAACTAATTCAGTCAATTTCAACTACTTATGCCAATAGAAAAAGCTCTTACAATTTAGAAGCATCTGCCTTGAACTCAATCGATTACTCCTTTACTCATGACGCACAAATACAGCTCTTAATACTTAAAACAAAGCATAAAACTTCAGAGAATATACTGAACGTGAGCGAAAATTACTCTGGCACTTTACCAGAAAGCGGTACAATAGTCGGCGGCTAATAACAGCCCTTTGTATTCATACGGATCGCCAATTCTCAATCGGATCCTTTCTCTGCAAATAGTTGAAGATCGCCAATCTGAAACTTCAATTGGAATTCAACAGAGCTGCTATAAACTCATGCAAAAATGCTTATCAGCTGCTACTTGGCCCCCACACCTAACCCCTCTTTGACACGCACAATCAAAGATGCTACATTTCAAACAGACAATTTGGCAACGCAGAAAGGAAATCCTATGAAAAAACTTCTCACTCTTTTTGTTCATTGTTGCATTATGTGTAGTCTTATCACGCCTTCTTCTGCACATGCAATGAACTTGACTAAGGCAGCAGCAGAACCATCTGCTCAAAATAGGGAAGAATGTCCCGATACATTTTCTGCCTTGATGCATCATGTAGCTTCAGCCGCTGCGACTCAAGACAGTGCTCACAGTATACTTGCA
The DNA here is from genome assembly GCA_963710865.1 of uncultured bacterium. Taxonomy (GTDB): domain Bacteria; phylum Babelota; class Babeliae; order Babelales; family Babelaceae; genus PRDV01. The sequence goes on from CAVQBR010000001.1 coordinate 143,531, forward strand.
AACATTCAACCGTTTTCTGCTACTCCCTTTGATCATGTCCCAGCATATGTATATGCTAATCCGACTCAATATAAGAATTCTAACTGGACACCTGCACTATTTGCACGTATTAAGTGCGCCGCAAATACTGCGACAAAAGCGCAGATCCAGTCTCTTGCAGCCGCTTCGTTTAAAGATTCACAACCAAGCAGTAAGGTATTAGCAGCAAAATACACCGAACTCGCAGAAAGCTATGATTGGGTTCATACCATGAATCTCATTGAGGAATGTCTTCGAGATGATCGTCCACTCACAATTAACCTGATAAAAGAGGTCAATGCACGATTAACTCGTTTAACCATAGCTACCGAAGGAGACTTTCGAACCAGAAATGCTCTGTGGCTACAAAGTCAGCTTTCTCCAACTGAACGGTTATTTTGGCTGTATGTTCAAAAAGATCCAAACTATGCAGATATTTTCAAAGCACTTGGCAATAGCTCGTCAATACCCTTTTGTGAAACGAGTAGAGGTCTCCTTGATAACAAAGATAGGCATTTACGAGTTACCGATAACAAATATATCTCTACTGATAGCATACGAGAGCTTCTATCAATACTGGACGATAGAGGATGTGTAATAACTCACGATACTCATGAACGGTTGATCATTGATAGGACTCTTGCTGATCAGTGGGAAACAGAAGAATGTGCATCTGCAGAACATAGAAAAGGTCATATTAACATACACACATGGATTGATAAGCGCACGCATCGCTTTCCAGATGCGCGAACTATCGAAGTCCTTCTCTCAGATGCTCTGAATGATATCAATTCAAATCAATTGCATCCCATAGAGGCAGCAGTGAGCATATGGTGGAATATGGCATTCATACACCCCTTTAATGGTGCTCACAAAAGAACTGGCAAAGCCTTGGCAAGCTACCTCCTGTTACGTTGCGGCTACTTACCGCCTTGTATCACGAACGATCAAGCCCAGCTCTACCATCAAATACTCAAAGCTAGCTTAGAAGCAGGGCCGGAAGTACTCTTGCACTTTGTTGTGAGCTTAATTGGAGAAGCACAAAAAAAATATGAAGGCCAGACTCTGTAATCAGCGCTGACTCTTATATTTCTCTAATACCCGATCTCGCAGAACCTCTTTCTGCGTTATCCCTTCTTCAATTTGTAGCTCATAAGCATAGGCGAGCAATGCACCCATTTGCTTTCCAGCGGGTACCACATCTTGAATATCTCTACCGCGCAGGATAGGCTCTGGGCGAGAAAGAGCCTGAGCTTCATGAGCTCGTTTCAAAAATTCCCCTAAAAAGTGAGGAGTCGTCGTAAGAGGACAATGGCCTTGTCCATTGCGACCACGTCTATCTGCAAGCGAAAGGCGAGCAAGCATCTCAATGTTCGTATACTTTGCAAGCTTTATAGCCAACCTACGATAGGCTGGTAGTCCAGAACTGTGTTTGCACTCACAATTGATCATTGATACCGCCAATCTATGAGCTATACTGCGCCGCCTTAGATGACTGAGGAGCAAGGCCGAATTCCTGATTTGTTAGAAAGGCAAATGTTTCATGATTATGAATAGTCTAAAAATCTTACTCTATTGTGTAATTATTAATATAGCGATATCTATAAAAACTTTTTCTATGGCAAGAAGTGCCACTTTACCGTTATGCTTACTCGCCAGCTCAGAGATCGTCATATCACTTTTAATCGCATCTAAAGCTATCTCTCCCTTAAAACTTGCACTGTATTTTTTCCTTGCCATAATAAACTCCTTCCACTTCTAGTTTGCCAGAATTTGCGCCTTAAGTAGTGGTCTAGTTTTTAGGGTTCAGTATAGTCTTTTTCACGAGCGATTAGGCAGTCCAGTTTTGCTCGCTTATTGTAGAGTTTAGCGGAGCCTCTGAACAGACATACAACAGACTGTCTATAACTTTACTCAAAAAACAAATCTTAGTATAATTTACTTGAATAACTTTATATCAAAAAAGGAGTGAAGTATGAATTCCATTTTAATAGCATTTGTAGGATTGTTCAGTTGCTCAACAATTAATGGAATGGTTGAGACACAAACTCAAAGATCTGAATTAGAAGAGGCTATGCTTTTAGGATGCCAATCTGGTCAAGCTCAAATGGTTCAGGTCCTTCTAGATGCAGGTGTAGATAAGAATATGCACAGAGCTGACGGTGCAACTATTTTGTATCACGCATCTGAAAACGGTAAGTATGAAGTGGTCGAAGTACTGATAAAAGCTGGAGCAGATAAAAATATCTCTTACAATGGACTAACTCCACTCCTTATTGCAGCCAGAAATGGTCATTCTCGAATTGTTCAGCTTTTGTTAGGAGACACTCCATCGAAAAATAGCTACATTATTGCTGCTGTAGGTCCTACAGTTCATGCATTTAATATAGCGACATCAGAATCTTCTGTGTTAAATCAAGATAGAATAGAGATTCAATCACAAAGCGAAGCAAGGCAAGAACATTTCACAATAGAAAAATCTTCCGCTGCACATCCTACCTCGGCCGCAGCACAATCATATACGCCCGCTGAAAGAACTGAAAGTATGTTAGTTTCAGCATCTGCCCCTAATCTCTTTCTTGATTGTTTCACCAAAGGAAATGAGTACTTTACTGCTGATAACTGGCAACTGGCATTGGACTATTATAAACAAGCTTTAAAATCAGTAGATCTCGAATCGGCGAATCATTATATTATTTTAGCTCATATGATGCAAATCTATCATAGCGGGAAACATGGCGCAGAACAAAAACCAAGCGAAGCACTCGCATATGCGCGTATACTTGAAGCTCAAAGTATTCATCCTGAAATGCAAGCTCTCTCGTTTTTAATACTCGCAAAATACTACTACAAAGGAACAGGTCTACCCAAAGATTTAACAGTCGCTCTGGAATATGCCCAAAAAGCCTCCCACCAAACTGACAATCCGTCGGCACAAGAACAAGCAGTTCTCCTGCTTGCAAAAATTAGAAAAATTCGAAGTGAAGAAGTATGCAACAATGAAAAGTTAAGAAACTCTTCAGACCATCTGAGCAGCGCAACCAGTGAAACTAGTGCCGCCGTCGCCCAATCAAGCTCAGCCGAACCAACGTCGCTAAACCAAGCCGCTGCAGAAGGCAATGTTAAAGTAGCCGACAGACTGATCCAAGCGGGTGCCATTCTTGATAAATCAGGTGTCGGTGGCGTTCGGCCATTGCATCTAGCAGCTCAAAATGGCCATTCCGAGGTAGTTGAGTTATTATTGAAGTTAGGTGCTGATAGAGATTTGCCACAGAAGGATGGCGCTATTCCGTTATATCTAGCAGCTCAGAATGGTCACACAAAAGTAGTTGGCCTGCTGTTGAAAGTGGGTGCCGGTAAAGACATACCCACCGCCGAAGGAGAAACGCCTTTATATATAGCAGCTCAAAATGGTCATGAAGAAATTGTTGGCCTTTTGTTAAAAGCAGGCGCCGCTAAAAATTTAAGCACAAAAGATGGAGCTACCCCCCTCTATATAGCAGCTCATAATGGTCATGTACAAATAGTTGATCTCTTGTTAAAATCTGGAGACAATGTTAATAACCGAGAGAAAGAAGGTACTACATCCCTATCTGCAGCAGCTTTAAACGGTCATCATGAAATCGTTCAATTATTGATAGAAGCAGGTGCCGATTTCAACATGCCAAAACACAATGGCGCTACGCCATTTTACAGAGCTGCTTACAACGGCCATATAAAGGTAGTTGACCTCTTGTTGACGGTAGGTGCTGAAAAAGAGAAATGTAATAGCGATGGATGGAGTCCTTTGCATATAGCCTCTTACATGGGTCATTCTGAGATAGTTAAACTACTATTGAAGGCCGGTGCTAATAAAAACCTACAAACTAAAGATGGATCGACACCGCTGTTACTTGCAGCGACCAATAATCAGCTTGCGGTTGTTGATCTATTATGGCGAGCAGGTGCTGATAAGAATCTGCCCGATAACCATAGCATGCGTTGGACACCGCTATCATCTGCGACTAGCAGGGGCCACTTGGGTGTAGTTAACTTATTATTGCGAGCTGGGGCTGATATAAATATGCCAAACTGGAAAGAGCAGACACTTTTGCATATTGCCGCCAGCAATGGTCATGCACGCATAATCGAAGTATTGTTAACAGCTGGGTTCGATAAAAACAAGGTTGATGACGATGGAACAACGCCCTTAAGCAAAGCAGCTCGTTCCGGTCATGCAGAGGCGGTCGAGGTCTTGTTGAAAGCGGGCGCAGATAAAGAGAAGTCTGATCACAATCGATATACACCTTTGTATGAGGCAGTAAAGAAGGGCCATACACATGTCGTAGAAATGTTGTTGAATGCAAAGGCAAATCCAAATGTAATTACCGAATTCCACGATACACCTTTGCAAGCCGCCGCTGCAGAAGGTTATACACAGATAGTAGAACTGTTGCTTCGGGGGGGTGCCGATAAAGAAGGCTGTCCCGGTTTCAATTCCCCTCTACTTCTAGCATGTGAAAAAGGGCACACTGAAATAGTCAGCATTTTATTGAAGGCTGGTGCCGACAAAAATCGGATTGGTGCTCCAAGTAACTGGACGCCCTTACATGTAGCTGTCTGGAATCGTCGCTTACCAGTTATCGAATTATTATTGAAAGCTGGTGCCGACAGAAATATAAATGATAAGGACCACAAAACACCTCTGGAATTACCATTCGTAAGCCGAGATACCGAAATAATTGCATTGTTTAGGGAAGCCGCTAAATCGGATGAGTTATGTGCTGTCATGTAGAAGTGAAGTATAATTCGAAACAAATTCGACTAAACACCCCACTCACGTAATTAACAGAAATAACAACAACGCTGATTTTTTGTTCAAAAGTAACCATTAACGCAAGCCTTGCTGACTCTTATATTTCTCTAATACCCGATCTCGCAGAACCTCTTTCTGCGTTATCCCTTCTTCAATTTGTAGCTCATAAGCATAGGCGAGCAATGCACCCATTTGCTTTCCAGCGGGTACCACATCTTGAATATCTCTACCGCGCAGGATAGGCTCTGGGCGAGAAAGAGCCTGAGCTTCATGAGCTCGTTTCAAAAATTCCCCTAAAAAGTGAGGAGTCGTCGTAAGAGGACAATGGCCTTGTCCATTGCGACCACGTCTATCTGCAAGCGAAAGGCGAGCAAGCATCTCAATGTTCGTATACTTTGCAAGCTTTATAGCCAACCTACGATAGGCTGGTAGTCCAGCACCTTGTTTGATAAATTGTCCAGGAACCATATGATACTTCACCAAGAGACTTACTGTCTCAATGAGTTTCTTATGAGAAGTAATACGTCTCAAGAGTGCTCGAGCAAGAGGCACACTCGCTTGAGCATGTCCTGGGCTTTTAAACTTTCCATCTTTAATGATTGTGGTAGATACTTTCCCCAGATCATGACAAAGTGCAGCGTAGATCAGAATAATCCGTTGCTCGGGAGTTCCTTCGATTCGTGCTGCGGCATCGACCGATTGCATAAGATGTTCAAAAACATCACCTTCTGGATGCCAATGCGGCTCCTGCTTGATAGACTGGGTATGAGCAAGCTCTGGTAGAATTTCATGAAGACGACCAAGGCCTGAGAGCCAGCGGAGCCCAAGGGATGGACAAGTACTGAGAAGAAAAAGCTTTTCAAACTCTGCTTCAATTCGTTCAACCGAGACTTGAGAAATATCCATGCGGCTGCAGAGGCTTTCAAGAGCGGCATCAGGCTTCATAGCAAAGCGGCCAATAAATTGCATAACCCTATAAAAGCGCAGGGGGTCTTCGCTGAAAAAAGAAAGATCGGGCGACCGTAACAGTCCTTGCTGTATATCTTCCCTTCCATGAAATGGATCGATAAATTCACCTGTTCTTAACTCAATAGCCATTGCATTCATTGTTACATCACGCCTGCGAAGAGCTTCATCTATCTTCATAGCAGGATCGAGAAATACCTGGGGCTTCCTCCCTCCTAAATCTGTACGAGGGAGTGCCCAATCTATGGGAAGACCAGGCAGCTTGAGCACCCCAAAAGATTTGCCGACAAAGCTCACTGGGCTGAATGTACTCAGGAGCGCTGCAAGTTGATCGAGATTCATCCAATGAACCTCAATATCGAGATCATGAATGGGGAGTCCCATAACAATATCGCGAACAGCTCCTCCCACAAGATAAGCCGCACCTCCATCTTTATAAATAGCATCTATTATACGTGCGATAAGAGGATATTGAGCAAAAACAACTGCAAGCGCTTGTTCAATATTTTGTAAATTTTGTGTAGACTGCATTATGGTTTGTAAACTCTTTAAAGGATTTTATTATGAATAAAAAATTCGTCATCTTCCTTCTCTGTACTCAGATATACCATAGAAGCCTCTTTAGTTTCAACATTGGAACAATCTGGCAAAAAACCGAACAAGAACAGATTGTGAAAGAATACGATGTAGAACCTCATTGCACTATCACCCTTTCAAACAACACTGGTTCCTGCCATGTCAAACATTGGAATCAACCTAAAATACGCATTGAAGCAGTCAAAAAGGGATCAAGCCAAGATCTGAAAAATACAACACTTTCTTGTTCAGCAAAAGGTACCGACGCATCGATTATAACACGAGTAGCAACGGATCAAAAGCCGGCGCAAGTTACTTATACGCTCACGCTTCCTGAGGATGCTACCCTGCGAATCACGCAGGCACAAGGGCCAGTCAAAGTAAAGGGTATTACCGGAGATATAGATATTTCTCTGGAAGAAGGCTCAATCGAAATTACCGACTCAGAAAAAACGGTAACTGCAAAAACGGGCCTGGGCGATATTATTGTGCACCAAAAGAAATTTGATGATCCGTACAGTATCTTTTTACAATCGCATCGTGGTAATATTACCTTACACTTACCAAGCGAAACGAAAGCTACGCTACAAGCAAAGACACATGCTGGAAGTATTCTGTCAGATCATCTCGTAACCCTTGCGCCGTTATCACTGAAATTAAATAAGGATGAATGGGAACGATTGAAAAAAAATATTGAGGGGACCCTCGGTGGACTAAAAGGTGGAGCGCCTATTACACTCGAAGCTACTAAGGGAACAATTAGATTAAAAGAATATTGATGGTGGAGTTGACGGGATTCGAACCCGTCGCCTCATGAATGCCATCCATGCGCTCTACCAAATGAGCTACAACCCCATGAGTATAAGTGTACGTAATAGGCATAAAATTGCAAGGGATTGACTACTAATGATAGCCTTTTTGTTCTTACTGAGCTGTGCTCTCTATGGCTCTGAACTAACTCATACCAGTAAAAAAGTAAACGATAAGATGCAGCAGATTTCTCTGCAATTTACGCTCAAACCAGGTGAATACCTCTACAAAGAAAGCCTGGTAATAACAGCAAATAATCCAGCAGTAAGGCTGACACCTGCTTTACCTTCAGTACAACCGGTCTCATTTTTTGATACCACGTCAAAAAAACAACGACTCGGGTACAAAGACGCAGTCGCCTTTTCCCTTACTGCTGAAAAACAAGGAACTGCCCCACTTGAAAAAGCACAGCTCCATACCCAGTATCGCACAAATACAAATGCTGGGCCCCAGCATGCGAGTATCGATCTTTCCTTTGATCAGCCCCGCCCACAAGTCACGTCTCCTGCTCTTTCATTGCCTGTTTCACAAGAAAGAACAACACAACCTGCTCCTTCCTGTGAGCCGCCACAGCCCTCACTGGTAGGCTCATTTGTACAGAAAATGACCAACGCTTTTCATGCGACGGTCGCTCACACCAAGCAGACGCTCTCGTCCCTTTTTTCAACAACAGGTTCACCGCTGTTACGTTTTTTTGCGGCATTCTTATTAGGGGTGCTCTTAAGCTTAACTCCCTGTATTTATCCGATGATTCCTATTACGGTAGGTATTTTAGGGGCAAGTGGAACAAGTTCAGCATTTAAAAATTTCTTGCTGGCTGCATCCTATACCCTTGGAATCTCAACAACATTTGCTCTCTTGGGTCTCGTAGCCGCATTAGGCAGCTGCGTTTTTGGAGAACTGCAAGGAAGTCCCTTCCTCATTGTACCGCTCGCACTCCTCCTTATATATTTCGGTCTTTCGATGTTCGATATTATTCAGTTACGCATCCCTTCTTTCCTACAGCCAAAAACTAAGGTAAAGGGCGGCTCCGCGCTTTCTGCATATCTCTTTGGAGCCGTAAGTGGAACGGTTGCATCACCCTGCCTCTCACCAGGGCTGGTACTCATTCTAAACTATGTAGCTCATAGAACTCAGCATTTCACTGGGTACCTTGAAGGCTTACTCTTACTCTTTATCTTTGGCGTGGGTTCCAGTTTACCCTTACTTATCATCGGCACCTTTTCAGGTTCATTGCACGTATTACCCCGCGCGGGCCAATGGATGGTCGAAATTAAAAAGCTGGTTGGAATTATGCTTATTAGTATGGCATTCTATCATCTCTCACACTTGGAAAGATGGGTCCCCTGGTATATCCTCGTCTGGTTCGTAGTGCTCGCCTTTCTTGCACTTGGGGTCTATTATTATTCAAGCATAAAAGCACACGAGAACAAATGGATGGCCAGATATAAAAATGGCATGGGAACGGCCCTTATCATAGGTGCTTGTATTTTAATGCTCCAGGGCGAAAAAGCTGTCTATGACCATATGCATCCTATTGAGCATCCAGCATGGCTGCATGACTATGATAAAGCACACGAACAAGCACTCAAGGAGGGCAAGCTTCTCTTTATCGACATCGGAGCTACTTACTGTAGTACCTGCGTCTCCTTTGATAAGCGCATCTTCACAGAAACGAAAATAGAAGAGGCCTTAAAGAGCTACGTACAACTCAAGATTAACTCAGATGTAGATACAAAGGCCTATGACCAAGTAAAAGCGCCCCATGGATCATATATCGAAGGATTCCCAACATATTTGGTTGTTGATCCACAAACAAATACGATCCTTAAAAAATGGAGCATAGACATCGATGACCTGAGCATCGAAGGGCTTGTCCTTGCACTTGAAACGATACGCAAAAAAGAGTAATTGAGTTGATCCAAGCCATCTCAACTTCAGTTAGCGAGAAGTCTTCTCATTTTAAGTGCGAGAATAGTGACGTCCTTTTACTAAACCAGTTATGCCACGCTGAAATGAGATTTTGTTATTCAAGTGATGGCACTTAGGCTTTCACTTTATCAGATGATGATGAGTAGCAGACCTAATAAGAATTTCATTAAAGCCCTTCATGGGCACATCGAAGGAGTACTGGAGCAGCATTGAGATAGAACGGCAACTGGCACCCAACTGGATCACTCGATGGCACTATGAAATTCACGATGCGCCAATCTACCTCACTCCGACAGCTGGATTTTCGGCGCAGAAGAGGGCAAGGCACTTGAGTATATTCCACCCGACCTTCTATCAGGACCAGGCTAGTGTAATTATCACTGCGGGAAGGACTCTTGTTGGCCGGGATAGTATGAAGTATCAGGTTCAGTGTCAGGACGACCATTAAAATAATGCTCAGCCAAAAGACACATTGCCTTCTAGCTTCGCACCGAACCGTTTCTGCCTGCAACATTTACAAATAAAATATTTTTTGCTATGATTGTCTTGTGAGTAAAAAAGAAACTCTCATATGACATCTGATCAAAGCCCTTCTCAAGGGGCTAATCCATTAGATGATCTTTGAAAGGCAAATACTATGTCAATTGCTCGCTTTATCATCTTCCTCTGCCTAGCAGCTCCGCTGAAGGCAATGCAGAAAGTAAAAAACGACCAGAACTTTCCCTATGCATCACTTTGCTCGCAAAGTTCTGCTTCAAGACTCAGCTATCTAGAATTTCTTCCTCAAGATGTTGCAATGAAAATACTCAACTTATTGACGGCAGATCGTCGATTGAACTCAGTACTACCACCACGCGCCGAGGTCCTGTTAAACAGAGGCTCTGACAACGGTGTCTATGCAGCGTCCCTTTCTCCAAATGGGCAGATTGCACTAAGTGGATCACAAAATGGCATGGCACACTTATTTGATTTAGTAAATCAATCGGTACTGCCTCTTAACATTGCAACGGGAGGAACCATAATGCCAGCTGCCATCACTCCCAATGGCAGATATGCCCTCCTTGCAGACTGCGAATTGATTAAAGTTTTAGATCTGCGTGAGGTGAAGAATATTCGTACACTGAGCTTAGCTCATCATGTACAGTCGTTCGCCGTTACACCAGATAGCAAATGGGTTATAGCAGGCGGCTGGGATCAGAACGCCAAGGTCTGGGATCTCACGACTAGTCAGGTGGGAGATATCACACCCTCAGCTGTTCTTGGAGGACATGGGTGCTTCGTAAGCGCCGTAGCCATAAGCGCTGATGGCAGGTGTGCTTTAACCAAGGCAGATAAAAATAAAGTCTTCCTTTGGGATCTTATCGAACCCGTTTTGCCCGTCGCGACGCTTGAAATACCCAACGATGAAATAGGTGAAATTGCTATGACAGAGGATGGAAGATACGGACTTACCGGATCAGCACGAGGAATACCCACACTCTGGGATCTCTCCGACTATGGTAAAACTTTTTATCATCTTGTCAGCACCTCATCCTGCGTCAAAAAAGTAGCCATCACTCGCGATGGAAAGAGAGCCATAACCGCTTCAAACACTACAATAATGGTCTACGATCTACAGAACAAAGAAGGTTCTCTCATTCATCCCTTGGCGACTTTTCAAGCGCATCGATTGTGGATACGCTCATTGTCTATCACGGGAGACTGGGGTCTAACTGCATCGGAAGACGGCACGGCCTTCGTATGCAACCTCATAGACCCGACAATTGCATTTCGATTAGACAGCAATGTAGACCATCTCCATTGCGCTGCAATGACACCCGATTGTCGATTAGCTCTCACGGGAGGAGTACGTGGGATTGTGCATCTATGGGATTTGTCGCCAGCTACGAATCCGAAGAACAAGCTTTCTCTCTTGCAGCTGACATTAATAATCTCACTCTGCAACAGCTCTCAACTGCTCAGAGATGAAGAGAAGCTGTTCTATAAAGCAGAGTTAGAAAAGATTACCAATGAACAGATCAGACATGAAGTTCTTGGTTACTTTACGCAAAGGCTTGCTCCCAATAGATCAGATGAAATCGGTGGAGCCCCGAATCAAGTCGAGTAACCACTGGCAAGACCCTGATTACTCGGACTCTGTAGATTCTTTACGCACCCTTAAAATGATCTTTCTTTTTAGCTTCATCAACCATGCGCTCTTTTGCACGCCTGATTTCTTTAATCATCTTGTCAGTTACCCGATCAATCTCCTGATACATTTCGGGTCCTTCATGATGAGCAACGAGTTCATAATTCGGGGTCTTCACGCGCAATTCAACATGGTGATGAGCATGTACCGTTGATGGCTCTAGAACCAAGTCTATATAAATAGGCGTTCGTTCTCCTTCAAGCACTTTTTCTACCTTTTCAAGATGCTTATTAGCAAATTCCTCAAGTACTGGCGTATTTTCCATTCCTCTAAAGGCAATGCGCTTTTGCATGATCGTTCTCTCCTTAACTTTTTTTGATAATAAACTTAACCGGTACACCTACCATATCATACTCCGAACGCAAAAGATTTTCAAAGAAATTCAACTGCGATGGTCCAAACCACAAGGGTTCATTTACTTTCATTTCTATAGTCATCGGCGCTGTTCGTGTTTGTTTCACTTTATACACATGCAAAAGCTTCGTTTTTGCATACAATGGCTTTTGAGCCAACTTCTCCTTAAAGAGCTTGGTCAACTTCGTATCATCTAGTTTTTGACTATATCGTTCCCATACTTTTTGTATAAGCGGCATTACTTTGCCTACATTCTTGTCAGTCTTACAGGATATGTTGATAACAGGTATCTTCTTCATTAAATGTTTATAGTATTCAAAGCAGCGCTCAAGATCAGCAGCACTTTGCTCAGTCATCAAATCATATTTATTAATGACCAAGATAAATGCTTTATAATGTTCAGTAAATGCATAAAATGCTAACTTCAATTCTTGGTCTACCATTGTATGAGATGATCCATCGATCAACAGCAAAATAATATGAGACTTTTTAAGAGCATGGAAGGCACTCTGCACCATAAGCGGCTCGAGTTCACCAGATACTGCACGCTTCCTGCGAATCCCCGGGGTATCAGTAATCTGTATTGTTTCCTTATAAAACATAATCTGTTCCGAAAATGCCTCCCTCGTCGTTCCCGCTACTTCAGAGACGAGTGCACGTTCTTCTTGTAATAGGGCATTCATAAGTGAAGATTTACCAACATTGGGTTTACCCAGAAGCATAACTCGAAATGAGGGCTCAACACTGGCTGCATGGGAAACATGCTCAGGAACGAGGCTAACAACTGCGTCTAACAGATCCTCTATTCCTTTACCGTGCTCAGCAGACAGTTCAATCGTTCGGTCAAAGTCAAGCTGCTGAAACTCATAGCTCTGCTCTTGCGCTTGCTTACTATCCATTTTGTTGATAGCAAGGACGACGGGCTTTCCTACCTTATGAAGGTAGATCGCTATCTCTCGATCTTCAGGAATAAGACCAACTGTCCCATCAACCATGAATATGATCACATCTGCATCCTCAACGAGCGCAAGTACTTTTGTTCTCACCTTTTCAAACAGTGGATCATTCGATTTTCGTAAATGAATTCCTCCGCTATCGATAAGATCGAAGGGCATACCCTTCCATTCCACTTCCTCTTTTATGTAATCACGAGTAACACCTTCATAATCGAGTGTAATACTCTTAATGCGTACAGATATGCGATTAAAAAGCGTTGATTTACCAACGTTCATTCTTCCAACTATAACCACCGAGGCTTTTGAACTCATCGTACTCCTTAGGTAGTTTCATCGCTAGGCGATGTTATTAAAGTTCCCGAAAAGACACTCATCACTTGAGATGCCTTCTTAAATTTTTCCGGATCGGTTATGGTCACAACCTGCTCCGCCTTCGCTTTTACCGGTCGAGAAGATTCCTTTAACGATGCTGGCATCTTGACCGGCTCTAGTTTTACCTTGAGCGGCCGTTCCTTTGTCGATACCCCGTCAAACCGGGACACCAGCTGAGTCCCGGCACCAAAATGGCTCTCAAGAATTGGCTGCCATATCTTCTTCGTATTCTCGAGCCAGTCCTTAAAAAATACTAAGTCCTGTGAAAACTCAACTTCAACGATCTGAGCTTCGTGCTTCATAAAACAACCCTGCTTAAAGATTGATACCACAAGTGGATCATTAATCTTCTCAATATCTTTCAAGCAACCTCCCCATGATCCGCCATCAGGTACCGACTGTAGCTCTACCTTAGTCTCAGAAACCACTGCCGGAGTTACCGATTCACTTGTACTCTCTTTTTGCACAGGGGCTGACTTCACCTCAGGTTTTTTGATTACCGCTGGTGCAGGTTTTACTGTCTGACCCGGGCCTTGCTGCATCTTTAATAAGAGCATTTCAAGCATGGTACTGGCGGCAGCTGTTTTAGTAAACGATTGCTCATAGGTATAGCACAACTCAAATGCATACAACAACCGCTCGAGAGACCAGGAAGCAACAAGCTCTTTCAACCCAGCAGGTACACTGCTTTCGGTCTCAACACCATACTTAAGCCACAAGGTTGACCGAATGAGTTCAACAAGTTTCTTCCAAATAACCTGCGGATTATAGCGATGCAGTTCAAGACGCGCACAGGTAGCCAAGAGATCAGCTGCAGTACCTGTCATAACAGTTGTATACAATACTCCTAAGCTTTCATCATCTATACTTGCAAGGAGTTCTATAACTGCTTCCTTGGTAATAGATGGATAGGCAATGCGCAAACGTTCAACAAGATTGAGAGCATCACGCATCGATCCTCCTGTTTCCTGAGCAATAAGCGCAAGAGCATCTAGCTGATATGAAACTGATTCTTCAGTACAAATAAATGCAAGATGTTTTACCACTTCATCCTGTGCAATCGGATCAAAGAAAAGCTGGAAACAGCGAGATGTTACGGTATCGATAATTTTATGGGGATCGGTCGTTGCAAGCATAAATACGACCGATGGTGGTGGTTCTTCTAAAATTTTTAAAAAGGCATTAAATGCAGCTTTACTGAGCATATGTGCTTCATCTATTAAATACACTTTCTTTCTACCGAGTACTGGCACAAATGATGCCGTATCGATAATCTGACGGATATTATCAACCCCCGTATTTGATGCCGCATCTAACTCAATAAAATCAGGATGATTGAGCGCTTTCATTGCCAGGCATGAACGACACTCTAAGCAAGGAATTTGCACCTGGGGATTCTTTTGAAATGTCTCTAAAGCATCACAATTAAGTGCAGCAGCAAATATTCGCGCGATACTTGTTTTGCCACATCCTCGTGTTCCTGAAAGCAGATAGACGGGAAACAGCACATCTCGATAGAGACTATTTTTGAGCAAACGAACAACTAGCTGCTGCCCTACCAACTCATCAAAATGTTTCGATCGCCATTTGCGTGCTAGATTTATCTGCATGACCCGTTTCTCAGTAAGGAAGCTTATACAAGAGCTCAGTGCCCGAGCTGCTTCCTTTCGGACCTGACTCATTAAACATGAAACTCTTTATAAGCTTCCAATTTTTATATACTGGTGGAGAGAGAGGGATTCGAACCCTCGATACCCCTTTCGGGATATACGCGATTTCCAATCGCGCTCCTTCGGCCTCTCAGACACCTCTCCGAATTTTATTCGCTTACTGATTCAGTAGGTGCTTCCGCAGCTATTTCAGGAGCCTCCGCCGCAGCTTTCTCAGGCGCTGCCTGGGCAGGTGCAGCTTTTGCAGGAGATGGTTTCGCTGGCTCGGTTCTTACTGGAGCTTTAGGCCGGGCTCCTCCTGCAGGAGCTCTTTTAGGACGACGAGCTGCAGCACTTTTCTTTTTAGCCTCTTCTTCTTCTTCAGAATCAAGACCGACACCTTCATAGAGTGTTTCAAATGTTTCAGCTACCGCTAACTCTTCTTTTGGTTTCGCTGCCGCTATTGCTTGACCACGGCTCACTGCAGCTGCCATGTAGTCTATAAGGACGGCGATAGAACGTGGAGCATCATCATTTGCTGGAATAACATAATCAACACCAGATGGATCACTGTTCGTATCAACAATACCCACGACAGGGATGCCCATACCAACAGCTTCCTTAATGCACACATGTTCTTTTTTTACATCAACAACGACAACTGCGCCAATTGGCCAGCTCAAATTGCGAATACCACCTACGATATTGTCCAATCTTCCAAGACGTTTTTTCAACGTATTGAGTTCTTTTTTATTATAATTAAACTGTTCTGACTTTGCTAAAATATCTTCATAATGAAGCAAATTAGAAATAGCCTTACGAACTTGACGATAATTACTAAAGGTACCACCAACCCACCGGTGAGCCACAAATGGTTGATGTAACTCTCCTGCAGTTTTCTCAATAATAGCGGATGCTGCCTTTTTTGTACCCACCCACAAAATCGTTTTGCCTTCAGAAGCTACCGATTCGAGGAACTTCGATGCTCGCTCCAGCTCAAATGCTGTCTTCGAAACATCGATTAAATGGATATTATTTTTGTAGCCCCAAATATAGGGTTCCATCTTCGGTGACCATCGTGAGGTTTGATGCCCAAAATGCACACCATTTTTAATAAGAATATGTAAATCGATCATGATAATTCCTTTGCAGGGTTATACCAATTATTTCCCGGCTTGATGTGTACACATCAGCAACCACCCTGTATAAGAGAAATAAGTGACTAGAAACAGTTCAACTATGCTTTCTTAACTGTATCACAGTAACCAAAAAAAATCAAAATCGCCCCGAACACCTATCGCCCACTCTACCCTGCAAAGAGTGAGTCTCTTGAGGACTCGCAGCTTCCTCCATCTGCAAGGACTATCACGCATGTGCCACTATCTTTATTGACAAATTATTAATTTTAAGATAAATTAATAATGTTTATAGCTAGCACAAAATACAAAGAAATTACCATCATGAAAAAAATACTACTCCTCACACTCCTTGGATCCCTTCAATATGGAATCTCACATGCAATGGTAGCAGTACACATTGAATCAGCTGATGCGCCGGCTGAATCAGCTGCTGCGCCGTCTAAAGAAGAAAGCCTTGTTAGCAAAGCGCTCGCAATTCTCAGATTCTGTGGGGCTTCAGACGACATTGCTCAATACATTGGTCATTCCGATGCAGTAATGCTTACCGATGCGGAAGCACGAGACAATGCAAATAATGATACTGAAGGAACCTGTTGCAGATATATTGTCCATAAGATTATCCTGCAAGTATATGCCGCCCAGCAAAACCCATTAATCCTCACTGACTGAACATTTCTCCCTTTTCTATTCTCTGAGCAAAAAATCCCTCAAACAAATCTCGATCTCCAGCATCTTTCACCCAGTATCAATTTTGTTGATTTTCCATTCTCAAAATGAGTAGTCTGTTACTATAGACCTAACAAAGTTACTCACCAGGGAAGAGAGCTAAAAAACAGTTTTGTTTTCAAGTATCGAAAATTATTTTTACTATCACAAAAAAAGGAGAAGAGATGGAGCAACTCTATCAAAAGTCGATGTTCATACGTGCATTTCTAGCAAGTGTACTACTACTTGTAAGCGGCGCACACCTAAACGCAGCAACATATACCGTTACCACAACAGCTGATAGCGGAGCAGGTTCATTGCGAGATGCGATCAATACGATAAACCTCAGTACAGATCTCACCAATGCAATCAACTTTCTTATCCTAAAATCTGATCCCGGCTATGATCCAGCAACAAATACCTGGACGATTGTACCACAAAGCGATCTACCAACTATCACTCAGCAGGTAACTATCGATGGCTATACTCAGCCTGGGCCACTACCCGCAAGCGCAAATTCTACCGCAGTACTTACTATCGTACTCAATGGTAACAATTATTTGACCGGTGATGGACAAACTACCGGCAATGGATTGCATTTTGCTCCTCTAGTTAATGGTGCAGTAGATAAGTCTGAAGTTCGCGGATTAGTCATCAATCAATGGCTCGATAATGGTATCTTACTTGATGCTGATAGTGCAAGTATCAGTGACGTTAAAATTGTCGGAAACTTCATTGGCACAGACTCGAGCGGCACTCAACAACTGGCAAATCGAACAGGAATCGGTTTGTCATTTGCAGAGAATACTATCATTGGAACATCTGATCCAGCAGATCGCAATGTCTTTGCTGGAAGTTTTAGTTGGTTTCTTACCGACAATTACGGTATACGTGGGGCCTGCATAAACTCTTTTTTCAGTGCAGGAACAACCGTAACAAATAACCTTATCGGTATAAACAAAACAGGCTCTTCTGCATTAGGCAATTCATCCGTTGGCATCGTACTAAGAGGCGACCAAAATGGAACCATCGCTAACAATGTTATATCAGGTCATAACATTTATGGTATCCGGTTACGGGCGACCAATAATTGCATTGTGCAAGGCAACTTTATTGGTACCGATAGTACCGGAACTCAACCTCTTGGCAATGCAAATGCTGGTATAGAACTTGATGATAACGATTTTGGAGTAGGCAACTGCATCATTGATAACCTCATTTCGGGAAATGGAACCGGTATTCATATTGGCCAAGCGCCCTTGCCTGGATCAATCCTCAATACCGTACAGGGCAATAAGATCGGCACGGATGTAACTGGAACCAAAGCACTTCCAAACAAACGTTTTGGCATTATCGTGAGCGATATCCAAAATACAATCGGAGGCCCAGAACCATTACAAGCCAATGTCATCTCAGGCAATCTTCAGGGTGGAATTCTCCTCTACGGCACGGTAAATACAACTGCTAACATCGTGGGGAACAACTTAATCGGTACAGACCTCACAGGCACCCAACCATTACCAAACAAAGGCAATGGAGTACAAATTGGCCTGAATGGCGCCTTTGGAGGGACCTCTGGCAATACTATCGGCTCATCACCCCTTCTGAGCACAACCCCAGCATGCACTCTAGATACGACTGAACAGCGCATCTTTACAGCTGAATTTAAGAAACAAAAATTGAACGAATTAAAACAAGAACCTCGTCAACACATTCAAGTAGTAAGCGAATTCAATCGCGAAAAAGTACAATTTCGGTCGTCTGGAACTGTCATTGCTATGCCTCAGCTTACCAAGCCAATGAAGCAATTTCTTACTCAACCAGCTCAATCTATTGGCTTTAATTTTACAGCTGCAACGGTAAGTGACGTTTTAAGTCCAATCGTGATACCGCCACGACCAAGTGGCTGGGTTGGTCCCGAACAATATATTGTAGCAACGTATGGTATCATTCGTAGTTACAATAAAGCTACGGGGCTTCAAGACGGAGTACTCGATATAGATGCGTTTAATTTCTTTGGAATAATTAATGCTCAAGAATTTCTAATTCACTATGATCGCTTTCTTGATCGCTGGTTCTTTGCTTGTCTAAATAGCACTAATACTGAACTGACTGTTATCTGGACTGATTCTGGCGTAATAACACCTGAAACTGTGTATACAACAACTACATTTACCAACGCTGATCTAGCACCTCAAAATAACCCCGCGGATGGACCAGCTCAGTTTGCCATACCGCAATTAGCGGCTGATGTTAATTCTGTGTATATGAGCCTCGATACATTTGATGGCACTACTGGCGCCTTCATTGGTTCATCAATTCTTATTATCCCTAATAGTTCTATCATCACAGGCAATACCTCTCCAGCTTTCAGCGTACTCGCTGGAATTTTTGCAGGGCCGGATCCACTTGATTTCGGCGCTGTTGTACCTCCAGCCGATAACTTTGATCAAGACGCACAGTTTGGATATGTAATCCATGCATCAAATTTTATGTATCCATGCCCATTTTCGGAGTCCACTTGTACGTATAACCAACTCGCATTCTTTCGTATTCTCAACCCAGGATCAGCAACGCCAACTCTCGGACAACAAATCGCCCTAGAGGTTCCTCCCTATGCGGACCCAGCAAACGCTCCGCATAAAGGGAACTTGTATACGAAAGTTCTGCTTCCAACTGTACCTCCAGTCAATGCTATGTATTTAGAAACAAACAGTTCTCTAATCCATGCACCACACGTACGTAATAAACAATTGTACGCCTGTCATAACATACAAGTCGATAGTACAGGAACAGGAACACCTGAAGGTGATCGCGTTGGAGTACGCTGGTATCAGTTTGATTTAACGGGCGATCCAACAGGAAATGGATGTGGCATTGAGACAGAGACAACTTGCCCAGCTCTTGTGCAATGGGGGACCCTCTTTGACAGCGCAAGCGAGAATCCAAAGTTCTATTACATCCCGGCTATTATGACCAACAAGAACGGAGATCTCATTATCGAAGGAACGGTATCGGGTAATAATGACTTCACCAATGTCTTTTTTGCAGGCCGAAAAGCTACCGATCCGTTAGGAACTTTGCGCGATCCAGTCTTGGCTACCAACAATACGAGCAATCCGTTTAACAATGGAGCATTTAGTACAGCGGGCAATGAAGGCCAACGCTGGGGCGATTTCTCATCCCTAGCTCCTGATCCAAGTAATGATCTTGCTATCTGGAGCACAGGCGAATGGGCTGCCATCGAAAATGGTTGGGGAATTCAAGCAACGCAGTTGCTTCCAGCTCAGTAATTGAGAACATTTAGATTGCCCCTTGCCACAACAGCAAGGGGTTCAATATTTTGAATCAAGACCCGGAAGCAAGCGAATGTACGAGCAGAGATTCAAACGTTCTTATTGAACAGATAGCGCACTAATGCCCCTGGATATGTAGCAAGCGCAGACTTGAGCTCTGAAATCATGGCCATGATTGATAGTTACGTGCATTCTACTTTGATTGTTATAATGCTTAAAACCTCACTTCTATCAGCCAAGTTCTTACGGGAGTTTTAGTCCAATATTAAGAAAGAATCTGATAGGCGCATGATGCACCTCAGTAAACTTTGAGAGAGCCACAACAATCGGGACGCCAGATGGCAAGCGCAAGTAACGTACACCTATGCGCTACCCTGCCCCTGATAAACGATTCATAAAAAATTAATCAAACCAAGTGCTGAAAGTTAATACCACATCGCTCAAAAAGCCAGCAACAAGCACCTATGAAAACTATTTCCGGTGTTTGTAAATAAAGCGGGCTCCGCAGATAAATTTCTACAGAGCCCGCGCTTATGTCCTTGACCTAGCTCATCATTTACTTCGTTACACCACTGCGCAACAAATATTTGTTCCCGCATTGGAAGTCGCAGAACCTGGAGTCGTAACGAGGGCAGGCGGAATTCCTACACAGTCTCCGGCACCGTTATTGCATGCCGTATTGAAATAGATCTGAGTATTAGTAGCCTCTTCATTATCAATCCCATAGTTACCATTGTTTGAAACTAAGTTATTTTGAATAATATTAAATTTAGAGCCAGATGCGATAAGTAACCCAGTTCCTGCATTGTTTGTTATAGTGTTATCAATGACTGAATTATTATTTGATCCACTCGCTATAGTATTCAGCACCAAGCCGTTACCGTCACCCGTAGTTATGTCGCCAGAACTAGCAGTTATTTCGTTGTTTTTAATAATACTATTCGAAGTATCATCAAAGAAAATATTGGCTGTTACGCCGCCTGCAATGCTACAATTATCCACAACGATGTTCTTATTTCCTGACTCAGATCTGATACCTATATCAGGAGTATTCATAATTACTGAATCACGGATAGTAAGGCCGGTTACAACGAGACTTGGATCCCCCACAGTGTCAGCGGCGCCAATATGTATTGCAGCAGGATGATACCCTGGTGCAAATGCGGTATTTGTATCAATGATTACGTTATCAATAAGAACGCCATCTGCTCTTGCCAAAACTATGCCATCATAACCAGGAACAGCGTCTATATTACTTATGAGGGTATTTTTAATGATAACGCCATTTACCCCAGTCGATGAAAATCCTTCGGTGGGTGTAGTTCCTAGCAGCAAGCTGTAGCCCAAATTTCCATTTGAATTAATAGTTACATCTTCAATAAGGTTATTAGCACCGTTCGCGAGAATTATTCCACCACCCCCTGATGATTCGTTACAATTGAATATACAATTTCTTATTATTACATCATTACTAATGTTCAAACCTACGCTTCCCGTTTGAACGTGACCAAATTCCGTTTGTAGAGTACACACAAAAGTACTGTTCTCAATAATTAAGCCATCAATTTGTTGTGCAAAAATTCCTACGTCAACCGGGGCGAATTGACAATTACTTACACGACAGTTAGTGCAACCGTTATTAAACTGAATCCCACTTGTCCTGTTAGTAAGCCCAGGATTAGCGCCGCCGCCAGTAAATGTTGATTCTTCAATAACTACAGCAGTCGAGCCCGAGGCCTTTACGCCGTTACTCGTTGTATCCCTAGTTCCCAATCCGCCGACATGATCTTTAAAACGTGAATGGATAATAAATACATCGGTAGAATTCTCAGCGAAAATACCCTGGAAAGCGTTTTGCGTAAACACATTGTCAACGATGATTTTATCACAATTAAGAAGATGAATAGCTATAACAGTAGGGTCAGTTGATACTGTAGAACAACTAATCTTGTAGTTGAGAATCACCAGTTCGGAAACACCATTGGCAAATATCCCGACGGCACCCTCACTTGGAATGAGTAAGTTATGGTCACCAAAATTCAACGTAACATTATTTGCGGTAACGGTTATCGCATTTCCCGCACCGGTGAACTCAAGGTCATTTTTGACACACCATTTGCCCGGCTTATCAACAACCGCAGGAACCTTATCGATGACATGCTGATCTCCACATGGCTTTAGCTTGCAAAGCTCATGGCGCAGCTTTTCGCAACATGAGTTTGTTTTGTTACCTGCGTTGTTTTTTTTGTTTTGTAAGTCTTGTGTGAATGTCTTGGTACCTGTCAGCATCAAAGCACCTAATGATACCATAATTATAGAATGTTTCATTTCTAATCTCCTTCTTAGACCATTCGGTCGATGAAATGTCTACCTCTCAACTATCATGAACCTACTTCTTGACGTGTATATATGATCGCTTTCTCTGTATCATCTAGCTTGCTTGCCAAGTCCTATTCTTTTTGTTCTGCATAGTTTTGCTTCCTAAAGGTATTAAAATTATCATAAAATAGTTTTGAATGATAAATCAAGGGTCATTAGCAGTACACTGCAAACATTAGCTTTGGCTGGTAACGATGCTGCAAAGGAGTTTAACGCAGAAATTTTTTCCCGTATTAGCATATAAAGCGTGCTCTGCAGATAGATTTCTACAGAGCCGCGCTTATGTTCGTTGACTTAGCACATCATTTACTTCGTTACACCACTGCGCAACAAATATTTGTTCCCGCGTTGGAAGTCGAAGAACCTGGAGTCGTAACGAGGGCAGGAGGAATTCCTGAACAGTTTCCCGCACCGTTATTGCATGCTGTATTGAAATAGATCTGGGTATTGGCTGGATCGTTATTATTAATCCCATAACCACCATTATTTGAAACTATGTTATTTTGAGCAATGTTCAATGTCGAACCAGATGCGATAAGTAGACCGGTTCCGGCATTGTTTGTTATAACGTTATCAATGACTGAATTATTATTCGATCCCACAACTCCCGTTACACTATTTGGAAGAGTATTCAGAACCAAGCCGTTACCTTCACCTAGAGTTATGTTGCCAGAACTCGCAGTTATTTCGTTGTTTTTAATAACACTATTCGATGTATTATCAAAGAAAATATTTGCTGTTACACCGCCCGCAATGTTGCAATTATCCACAACGATGTTACTATTTCCTGATTCAGATCTGATACCTATATCAGGAGTATTCGTAATAACTGAAGTACGAATCGTAAGACCGGTTACAACTGCTGTTAGGTCGCCCGCCGTATCGGCATAACCAATATGTATTGCAGCAGGATGATACCCTGGTGCAAATGCGGCATTTGAATCAATGATTACGTTATCAATAAGAACCCCTGTTGCGTTTACCAAAAGTATGCCATCAAAACCTGGAACTGCGTTGACATTACTAATGAGGGTATTTTTAATGGTTAGGCCATTTACACCACTCGATGGAAATTCACGTACTGCGGGAACTCCTATCTGTATAGCGATAGTCAAACTTCCATTTGAATTAATGGTTACATCTTCAATAACGTTATTGGCACCCTTAAAGAGCCCAATGCCACCCCCGCCAGCCAATGACCCGTTAGAGTTCAATGTGCAATTTCTGATAATCACATCATTACCTTCATAGGCCGGGTTTCCAGTTCCTGTTACGATATGAGGAAACGTCGTTTCTAGAGTAGTCTCAAAAGTAGTGTTCTCAACGATTAATCCATCAATTTGTTGTGCAAAAATTCCGATATCAAGCGGGCCCATTTGACAATTACTTACGCGACAGTTCGTGCAACTGTTATTAAACTGAATCCCACTTGTCTCATGAGTAATCCCGGGATTAGCGTTACCGCCAGTAAATGTTGACTCTTCAATAACGACAGCAGTCGATCCCGAGGCCTTTACGCCGTTACTAACTGTATCATTAGTTGTCAAGCCACCGACATGATCTTTAAATCGTGAGCGCGTTATGAATACATCGGTTGAATTCTCAGCAAAGATACCTTGGAACGTGTTTTGGGTAAACACATTATCAACGGTGACCTTATCACTATTGAGAAGATAAATAGCTACAACAGAAGGGTCAGTAGATACTGTAGGACAACTAATCTTATCGTTGAGTATAACCAGCTCAGAAATACCATTGGCAAAGATCCCTACAGCACCCTCACTTGGAATGCATAAGTTATGATCTCCAAAATTCAACGTAACGTTATTTGCGGTAACAGTTATAGCATTTCCCGTACCCGTGAACTTAAGGTTCTTTTTGACACACCATTTACCCGGCCTATCAATACAGGCTGGGACCTTGTCGATGACGTAATAATCTTCACAGGACTCTGCCTTGTTTCTTTGTAAGTCTTTAGTCTGAGTGAATGATGTGGTAGTCACCATCAAAGCACTTAATGATACCGTAATTATAGAATTCTTCATTTTTCTCCTTTTTAGCCATTTCGGCCAATAAAATATCTCTACTCTCAACTTTCTTGAATTATCTTCTCTCTATATCGTGGCTTGTCCCCTTCTTTTTGTTCGACATAGTTTGTTTGACATAGTTTTACCTGCTTTAGGTATTAAAATTATCATAAAATAGTCTTGGGTAAGAAATCAAGAGTCATTTGTAGTAGAGTGTAAACAATGAACTTTGGCCATCAAAATTAATGCTGCATCCTACACCAGGCGAAGCGCGGATTTCTTCCGATCGTTACACTAATACATTTGTCCCCGAATTGCTAGAAGGGACCCGTCAGATCGTTATCCACCAACCAATGCAACTACGCTTTAAGCTGAAATCAATGGCAATACAACAACCGTGGAGACTCATATCATCCTTACCACCTGATTGCCAACTTTAGTAATTGAGAATGTGTAAGCCCCGCCCCAAAAAGCGGGGTAACAACTGAGACGGACGCAACCTGAGAAAATCATGCATACAAAAAATCATATTCTCTTGACAAGGAATTTTTCGAACTGCTAGCATGCATTGGCATTAGGTATCACCATGAAGGAGGGCTAAAACAAAAAAATTCGCTTAGTAAGAAAGCGAGAGATGGGGAGAGTACCAGTTAAGAGTGCAAGGCGATTGTTTCTTGCAAAGAGATTAAAAATTATTGTTTACAAGTTAAGGAGAAAATCTATGTATCTTATATCTATGATGAAGCATACGCTTGTAGCTGCGCTATTCACACTTGGAGCTTGCAGTGCTTTGCAAGCAATAGCCTATACAGTCAATACAACTGCTGACAATGGGGATAATATCAGTCCAATACCTGGTTCCCTGCGTGCAGCAATTATCGCAGTAAATAGCGCCCCACCAAATTCAGTTAGTAATATTAGTTTTGGCATTACTACGGGTACCGCCCCATTTATCATACAACCCCAGGTATTTGATCTACCTGCTATTACAAACCCAGTCATAATTGACGGCTATACCCAGATGGGATCTTCACCTAACAGCAGTCCCCAAGGGAGCAATGCCACACTCGCAATTGTCATCAATGGCAGCAATTATACCCAAGGTGATGGAGTGACTAGTGGAAATGGGCTGACTTTTGCTGGTAATTCAGCTGGAAGTGTTGTACGGGGCTTAGTAATAAATCAGTGGCTAGGTAACGGTATTTTAGTAGAAGGGGTTTCAGGCATTAAGGTTATTGGGTGCTTTATCGGAACAGATTACACTGGCACACAAGTACAAGCTAATCGAACAGGAATAGGTCTCTCGCGCACAACTGGCACCATTATTGGCACCCCTGCTACTGTGGATTATAACGTCATTGCCGGAAGCTTTAGCTGGTTTATAACTGATAACTATGGCTTAAGAGGCGCATGCATTTTTTCACTCGACGGTAAAAATATATCTATAACCAATAACTCTATAGGCACTGATCTTACCGGGATGTATGCATTGGGCAATTCATCCGTGGGAATCTTTTTGCGAAGTGATCAAAATGGAACTGTAACTAACAATGTTGTATCAGGACACAGCATTTTTGGTATCCGTTTACGAGCAACCGGTAATTGCACTGTGCAGAATAATTATGTTGGCACTGATATCACCGGAACTCTGGCGCTTGGCAATGGAAGTGCGGGCATAGAACTTGATGATAATAATAATGGGGTAAGTAACTATATCATAGGTAACCTCGTCTCAGGAAATAGAACCGGTATCCGTATAGGGCAATTTTTTCTACCAGGTTCAACCATGAATACCGTTCAAGGTAATCGAGTTGGCACAGATGTTACGGGAACTACGGCTGTCCCTAATGAGGAATTTGGGATCATACTTAATGATGGACAAAACACTGTTGGTGGCTCAGAAGCTGGACAAGGCAATGTCATATCTGGCAACCTTGGAGGTGGTATTCTTCTCTATGGAACGCCAAATACAACAGCTAACGTTGTAGCAAATAACTTCATTGGCACTGATATTACTGGCACACAACCTTTACCAAATGAGGGAAATGGCGTACAAATTGGTCTTAACGGCGGCCTTGGTGGATCATCCGATAATACTATTGGCACATCCTCACCTCTTCTAGGTACTACTCTTCAGAGCGCTAAGCAATTCAAGAAACAAAAAATAGATGGGCCAAAAAGGCAACGCAAAGGATACTCAGCAATCGGGTCTAGCTTAAAAGTAAAAACCCATTCCACCGAACCTGTCATTTCAATGCCTCAAATCGAAAAGAGCATAAAAGAGCTTCTTTCTCGGCCAGCTCAAACGATAGGTTTAAACTTTACAGCAGCCACAGTAGGCACTGCCTTAGCAGTCTCAGACCCAGATGCAGGAGAATCATTTCCAAGTGGCTGGGTTGGTCCACAACAGTATATTTTAACTACCTATGGTATTATACGTAGCTTCGATAAATCGACTGGGCTGCCAGATGGTGTACTCAACATCGATGCTGGAAGTTTCATGGGAACGGTTTCTGAGGACCCTCGTATTAACTATAGCCGCTTTCTTGATCGCTGGTTCATTAGTTGCGAAAATGGCCCTACGTCGACAGAACTAATCGTAGCATGGAGTGATTCGGGTGTAATAACACCGGAAACCGTGTGGACAATTATCACATTCTCTAACACTGATCTGGCAAGCCCAGCTTACGTTTACGATAATCAGTTAGCAACTGACGCCAATGCTGTGTATATTAGCGTCGACACGTCTGATAATACGAGTTACCTCGGAGTATCTACTGTCGTTATCCCTAATAGTGAAATTACTACGGGAAATACTTCTCCAGCTTTCACCGTACTTCCAGGGATTCTTCCTAACACCTCTAATCAGGGCGCTCCACCAGCTGATAACTTTGATCAGGATGCGCAATTTGGGTATATAGTCAATGCATTCGATTCAACTCAGCTTTACTTTTATCGCATTCTCAACCCAGGGTCTTCTCAAGCAATTCTCGGGCAGCAGATCGTCTTGAATGTTCCTGCTTATGCGAAGCCAGCAAATGCTCCTCATGAGGGGAATCTCTATACCCTCAACAATTCAACTATTATGTATATAGAAACGTCTTCAGGTACACCCTTACATGCCCCCCATGTACGCAATAAGCAGCTGTATATTTGCCATCCTACCCAAGTTAATAGTGAAGGATTGGGCACCCCTGCTGGAGATCGCGTTGGCATACGCTGGTATCAGTTTGATTTGACTGGGGATCCTACAGGCAATGGGTGCGGTATTGAAACAGAGACAACCTGTCCTGCACTTGTACAATGGGGGACGCTCTTTGATAGCGCAGCAGAGAATCCCAAGTTTTATTATGTCCCTGCTATTATGACAAATAAAAATGGTGATCTTGTTATCGAAGGAACAGTATCTGGCACCAATAATTATACCAATGTCTTTTATGCAGGACGTCAAGCTTCGGATCCTTTAGGTACTTTGCGCAATCCAGTCTTGGTTACCAATAACACGAGTAATCCATTTAATTTTGGAGTACTTAATGGCCAGAGCTGGGGAGTTTATTCAACCTTAGCTCCTGATCCAAGTAATGATCTTATTCTCTGGAGCAGCGGTACGTGGGCTGCCATCGAAAATGGATGGGGTGTTCAAGCAACTCAGTTGCTTCCAGCTCAGTAATTGTTGACCGATAGATACGCCCCTGCCCATAAGGAGCGGGGGCTCTCAATTCTCCACTCAAAGGCATTTTTCCGCTCACCTTCCCTACGTAATACTTCTCACCAAAACTGCTTGTGTTTTGGGAAAAAAGCGGTTACGCTAAATATACCAGTCAAAAAAGGGAGAGCAGACTTGGCACAAAAAAGGTGTAGTGAAGCAAAATCACCTCTTTTATTTCCATCTTATATATCCCCTTTTCGTTGACTACTACCACTACGTCTGATTTTGGTAAGGGGTCAGTACTGATCCCTTTACCATAGTCAGGGTCAAAGGTATCTCTCACCTCTCGTAGAAAGAATATTCTCTAGATTTGCAGGAAAGGTGCTGAGGTTGTGTTCAGCACCATTTTTTTATGCAACGGGAACGTCTGTGACAGCTTCTGCCCCTATAACTTCATTACGCTTAATAGCTTTTTCAAACCGCCAACCAAGCAGATATGCAGTTATAAACCAGAAGAAGACAACAAACCCAAAGAAGGTTGTCTGAACTGTGAGGAGCATCTGCCCAACCATGCCATCAGTGTACATATTAAACGAAGATGCACAGGTCTTAGCAAACTTATTGCCTACCCCCTCAATCCAAGACTTAGACTTAAACTGCACTTCTTTTACCGTAGGTATATAGAGGCTTTCGCGAAGCGGAGCAGCAAAAGCATAATTAACTGAACGAGTAACTACAAATGCAAAAATAGCAGTTGCAAATGATGGCGCTACGACAAATCCTATCACAGAAAGAGCGGTCGTTGCAGGAATCAAAAGAAGAGAACGTCGTTCTCCAAGAGCATTAATGAGCGCACGCGTACCAAAGGTAACCACAAAAAATGCTACTACATGCACAAGGAGCCCCTGCCAAAGGAGAAAGCTCGTAAACTGAGAAAGAGTGGTAGATGCATTTTTTCCGAAGACTATGTTTTCAATTTTCAATGCTTGCATAATCATTTCGTAAAAAAAGCTCATTCCAAAGATGCCCATAACATAGGGATACTTGAAAAACAACGTTAAACCCGAAAGCATACTTTCAAGGACTGAAGCTTCTGCTTCCTGTTTATGACGAACCTTTTCGAGCTTATATCCTGCTTCATACCCATGAAGTTCCTTATGAGGCACTTTCTTCATAAGATAGTAAATAACAAAGGGAACAATGGCAAGCATAACAGAACAGCCCCCCAACAAGACTTGCAGATTAAGCACATCGTCAAATGAACTATATCGTAGCACCAACCAGCCGGCTGAAGCTGCTACTATTCCACCCAGCTTAGAACCCGCTACCATAACAGGATAATTGTTCTTAACTGCTGAAGGCGCAGTAATAGAGTTCGTAAATGCCCAGAATACTCCCACTACAAGAGGTACATAACCTTCAGTAAAGAAATAAAAGAGCCAACCAAAAATACGGTATGGGCTACTTATTGTATTAGCGAGCCCTATGGTAGGATGGCCTAAAAAAAACACAAATATGAACCCAAGAACAGCATAAAGCACTGCATAAAAATAGAGCAGCGAATGGCGGCGAACAAGATCGACCAAGCGGGAATGAAAGAAAATGGCTGGAATTAAAACAAGCATCGAAAATATCTTCGCATATGCAAGCAGTTTACGATCTTGGCCTACAATCGTAGAAAAAAAGGCATCTTTAAGTGCATAGGTTACAGTATAAGCTCCGACGACGAGAAAAAAGGCCATTGTCAGCAACATAACCTTCAGCAATTCATGACGTTCCACATCTAAGAAAAACCTATATACTCTTTTGATACGCGAACTCATCCAAACCCCCTAACAGTTTTAAAGAAAGGCCTTTCCCAGGTATTGTGGGAAAGGCCTTATGTTTCACGTCAACTCATTATTAACAAACAACTTCGTTTCGATCAACTGCCTTCTGATACGTACGCCCAAGATAGAGCGCTACAACAATCCAAATAGCAATTATACCAAAGAACAAGTAGCTGCTGAGAGCAATATGCCAGAAGGTACCTTTATCTTCTGGTCCAAACCTATTTGCCTTAGCAAAGGCATCGTTCGACCACTCAGGGCCATTAGAGCGTAATGCCTGTTTATGAAAGTCATTGATAGCAGATCCACCAGCTTTTGCACCACGAGATCCGAAGCTTTCAATCCATGCCTGAGATTTGTAACGTACATCCTTAGTTACCGGAATATACAACTGTTTCATCGCAGGACTGTTCAATGCATAGTTAATCGCTTTCGATGCGACCATTAACCAGAACAATGGTTGCAGTGCTGTATAGAATTTAAAGACAACAACAGCTATAGCAACTATGAACGGCATTAAGGTTAAGGATGTCGTAAGGCCTAATCTTCGTTGAATATTACTAATACCAAACAGTAAGCAGAGGAACGTAGCAAGATTTGCATAAGCACCGTAGTTACCAAAATACGCAGATTTAAGAGCCTTATCAAGAACCTGCGTTTCAACCATTATCTTGAAATAATAATCAAATACGGTAACAATAACTTCGTAAAAGGTGATGACTCCAAAGATCCCTAACAAAAACGGCGTAGAAATCATCAGCTTTAACCCTTCTAAGAATCCAGGTTCTTCCTCTTGCTCACCATGCTTCGCCTTCTCGGTAAATCCAACCATCTGCTCTTTAGAAACATTTCTCATGAAAAGACTCACGAGAGGAATAATGCAAAATATCAAAAAGCCACAAATGAGAATAACATACGCATTACCACTTGAACCTAAGTTATACCACATTGGAATCTTACACAGAACTGCAGGCCCAAGTATCCCGCCAATCTGACCAATCATTACTACCAAGGAAAATCCTTTTTTACCAGACTCTGGTGAAGTAATATCAGTAGCAAATGCCCAAAAAAGAGCAACAATTAATGAACCAAAGCTTTCTACGAACACATACCACGTCCACCCTAAGATTCGAGACGGATCTGCATGAATATTATCGAGACCCATCTGTGGATGGAAGAAACACCAGGTGAAAATAAGTGATGCTATCCCGTAGGTAATACTCAGAACATAAAATAAGTTCTGCCTAGAGAGCTTATCTACGAGCTTACTGTAAATAATAACAAGGGGGAAAACTACAACGAGTGAAAGCCATTTAGCTCGTGGCTGCCAGGTTCCACCAACAATATCTTGGAAAAGCGTATCTTTCATAGGACGAAGCGTCCAATAGACACCAATAATAAGTCCAAATATTAAGCCTAATAATAGAAACTTTTTTAACTCTTCTGGATCAAATTCTCCAAAAGTCAGTTTAAACCAATTCTTAAACGGAGTAAGAATCATGCGGAAGCCCTTTTTATAAAAATTAACCTATACCTGCACACGTGTGGCGCAATGCCTCTAAATTACTCAAACTGCTATATCATAAACCATTCTCCTCAAGATAGCTGAATAAAATCACCCTCAGTATACACTTTTTTACTGCTGTAGCCAATTCGAAAAAAAGCTGATAGTTTGGCGGGATGAGGATATTTTTTTTCAATCTCCATACAAGTAAGAGCGGCAACCGAGCTTGAGTAAGCGAAACAAATCAGAGCACTCATTAGCTTCTATGTCAAGTTTCCCACTCTCAGAGCATATTAGCAGATAGCGATTGCATAAACTTTCAGATTTTCACTGGATACAACGTTCTCTAGGTAAACATTCCTTCACTCAAAAACACAACAAAAGGCTCTTGACGGAATTGAAAGTATTTTCCAAACTAGGGAGGTAGCTGTGAGGGATATTTAGGAAGGCAAACTATGCAAGCACGAGTCTTCATCGTTTTCTGTACGATTATTTTGTCATTCAGCCACAATTATGGCACGCTTACAAATCTCAGTATGCTCAGTAACGAGAACAAGCGGCTCTTGATATACGGAGATTATCATCGCAACCGTCGTAGACCCGATGGCAAGACTGATATAGAAATCGTTACACCTTTCTTGCAACTAGCTGACGAGCAGAATCTTCCAACATGCCATATCTTGATCGAGTCACATGAACAGATGAAACAAATCGGGTGGAGAAAATTTCCGAACCTATTATCCGATCTCCCAGCCTGGAGTAACAGATTTCGAAGAACAATTCTAGAAAATATAGAAATCCGAGGATGTAGTCTAGATGCAGGCAACATCCATTCTGAACCAAAGGAATTAAAGGAACATAGCAACGATAAAGCTTATAAAGAAGAATATATAGCGATCTTTGGTTGTAATGTATGGGAATTAACATACAATGATGTTTTCAGGGCATTTGATGAATTATACTTGAAATTTACGAGTCTAATCGATTTACTCACGAATGAGCAAGTGAGCAATCAGTTTCGAGTCAATCTGGAGAAAGCTCGAATTGAATGCCAAAAGTTAAAAGATCATCTCAATCAACCACTCGGTACTAAAACTGACATAAGAATAGTCGAGTTTGCCTATGAGTTAGCTGCAAAGTTTTGTGACCTAGAATATTGCTCGCCCGGTGCCAGATGCGTAAACTCCGATGCTGAATCAAAAAATGTTGAGCGATACGAATCAGAAATCA
Source organism: uncultured bacterium (assembly GCA_963710865.1). Taxonomy (GTDB): domain Bacteria; phylum Babelota; class Babeliae; order Babelales; family Babelaceae; genus PRDV01. The sequence continues at coordinate 175,905 of CAVQBR010000001.1, forward strand.
GGGAATTGATTATCTCAAGCTTTTCTCCCTTTTTTGACCTCAACGCATTTCACAAAATACTACAACTGCACGAAACTGAAGATCTTATCATATTATTTGTTGGAGACAATCATAGGAGCCGGCTGGTAAAGATGCTCGAGGCAATTAACTATAAGTTGGTTTATACTAAGACTCCTCTTACCGAAGAGCACTTCGCACAAATAGTCGAAGCAAGAACATAAGCCAACCGCTGTTTCGATCTTTTTTCAATTTCAACCATTGACAATTTGAAACCTTTTTCCGTAAACTCTATAATAGATAGGTTAAGTAATATTTTATAGGGAGATTCAAAATGAAACGATTCATCACAGCCGTAGCAATTCTTCTATCAATTTTTTCTCTTGATGCTACAAAACTCAGAATTCTGAATATAATGGAAGAACCAATCATTGCAGAAACAAAGTTGCATAATGGTAATACAGAGAAGATCAGCTTAAACTCGAGAGAGTATATTGACATAGCCCCCCTTGATCAATTAGATTCTCTGATAATTGAACAAAATAAGATACAATCTCCCAATCTGGCCGCTAAAGCGAAACATGCCAGTAGGAATGAGGATATACAGCTGGAAGTTTATGAGGTGGCGGCACAACAGGCTACCGGAGCAGGCGAGGTCGCCGAAAGAGGCGAATTCACCTACAGCTTTACTCCCTTAACAGGAGCGCTCATGCAAGGCATAGCTAAAAAACCTTCGATCTGGTACGGTATTTTCCCGTGGCTCGCCAAAGGTATCGACACAGGGGAAATTAAGCCCTGGGAAATCTTCCAAGCACAACGACCAACTTCTCTCGAGGATATAGAGCGTACTATTACCCCAAAATATGAACAATTAAAATCTCAACTCACTCATGCACAAGAAGTATTAGACGTCGTTGAGGCGGCTTATCAATGCCTAGTAGAACCATCGCTCTGTACAAGATATGAGCAGCTAATCATGCACAGAGTTGCCAACCTTCCAGAGCTTGAGACGTATAAAATACCGAGCGCAGCGGCTCGTGTTGTCCCAGCTCCCGAGTAAAAGAACCGACTATAGTTAAGGCCGAAGTTCAGATCTTCGGCCTTCTTCGCGTTCAGTGCGGATCTCCGATTAAGTCACTTCTCTTAGATTTTGAAGACTAGACAAGTTGAGTCACTTGTGCTAAGATAATATTAGTCTTTTCTATTTAGATTTTTTCAAACAATGATGTTATCTCCTACAAAAGGCAGAGAAAAAGCTTGCCTGAATATCCTCTTATAGACTAGACTTACTTTTAACCCATTACATAGATAGGAAGAGTATGATAGAAAACGAAACACTAGACCATTCAGTATTAGCCTTGTTACCCCTCAAGAACGTCGTTATCCTGCCTAAGAGCATTATACCGATCATTGTAGGGAGAGCATCGTCAATAGCTGCAGTTGAATACGCGCTAAAACATAATAATACAATATTTATAACAGCTCAGAAGCATCCCGATGTAGAGCATCCTACACAAGAAGATGTCTATAGCTATGGAACCCGATCTACGATTTTACAGGTCATGCGTATGCCAAAGGGCACACTCAAGATCCTCGTAGAAGGAATCTGTCGGGCGAAGATTGTAAAGGCTGAATCTGTTGAAAGCTTTATTACAGTCGAGACCGAAGATCTTCCAACAACCGGGCTTCATAAGACGGTAGAACTTGAAGCTCTGTGGCGTCAATTAAGAACATTGTACGTTAAGAAGTATGCCCAGCTCAATCCAAAATTGCCAACAGATCTGATGGGGCACGTAAAGAGCCCTGAAGACATGGACAATGTTGTTGACACGCTTGCAGTACACTTAAATCTCACGTTCGAAGAGCGCCAGGAGATTTTAGAGCTTGCCGATCTTCATGAGAGAATCATCAAGTTGTGCACCTGCATACAGCGAGAGATCGATATCTTAGAAACGGAAGAGCGGATCAGAGGGAGTGTTCAAAAACAGGTTGAAAAGAATCAACGTGAATACTACCTTACTGAGCAGATGAAGGCTATTCAAAAAGAGCTTGGCCGTGATGATACCTCTGTTGAGATATCTCAAATCAGAGGGAAGATAAAGGGCCTTGGTCTGAGTGCCGAAGCACGAGAAAAGGTAGAAAAGGAACTGCGTCGTCTTGAACAGATGCCACCCTTATCTTCAGAAGCCGTGGTCAGTAGGCACTATATCGATTGGATTATCTCACTACCGTGGAACAAAGTATCGAAAGACAACATTAGTCTTGACGAAGCTGAAGCAATACTTAATAAGAATCATGCTGGCCTGAAACGGGCAAAAGAGCGAATCATCGAGTTCTTAGCAGCTAAGAAGTTCTCTCAAAGCTTCGAGCGTTCCCCGATTATCTGTTTAATTGGACCTCCTGGAGTAGGTAAAACCTCTCTTGGCCATTCGATTGCAGAGGCTTTGGGACGCGAGTTCGTGAGAATCTCTCTTGGTGGCGTAAAAGATGAGGCTGAAATTCGAGGTCATAGAAGAACGTATATTGGAGCCTTGCCAGGCAAGATTATACAATCTATGAAGAAAGCTCGAACAGCAAATCCGGTTATTCTGCTTGATGAGATCGACAAGATGTCGAGTGACTTCCATGGAGATCCATCAGCTGCGTTACTTGAGGTCTTAGATCCGGAACAAAACCGCTCCTTTGTAGATCACTTTCTAGAAATAGAATATGATCTCTCAAAGGTAATGTTCATAGCAACGGCTAATCATCTAGATGGTATACCATACCCTCTCTTTGATCGTATGGAACGTATTATACTTTCAGGATACACCGATGTTGAAAAGGCAGAAATCGCTCGTTCCTTCTTAATTCCTAAGAATTTAAAGGAATATGGTTTAAAACCTCGCCAGTTCACTTTACCAGATGATATTCTTAAGAAGATTATCAGTGAGTATACGAAAGAAGCTGGGGTACGTCAGCTGGAACGCGTCATTGCAAAGCTTATGCGAAAATCGATCCAGATTCTCTTAAAGAATCCAAAGACAAAGAGCGTCACCGTTTCTACTGAGCTCTTAAAAGAATGGCTCGGCCATCCTCGTTTTAAGAAGACGGTCTTAGATACTGAAGCGGATCGTATCGGTTTGGCAACTGGCCTTGCGTGGACCGAAGTTGGAGGCGATATTCTTGAGATTGAAGTAACAGTTCTTCCTGGTAAGGGTGGGTTAACTCTCACCGGCCAACTGGGAGAGGTTATGCAGGAATCTGCGCACGCAGCATTGAGTTATATCCGTTCCCGCGCTGAAAAGCTAGGGCTTAAAGAAGGCTTTTATGCTTCTAAAGATATACACGTACATATCCCCGAAGGAGCTACTCCAAAGGATGGCCCATCTGCAGGTATTACGATGTGTACCGCACTCGTTTCAGCACTCACGAAGAACCCAACGCGACCTGATGTCGCAATGTCGGGAGAAGTCACACTTCGAGGCCGTGTTCTCGCAGTTGGAGGATTAAAGGAAAAGATCCTCGCAGCTCGTCAACAAGAAATGAAGACTGTCCTCGTTCCTGAAGAAAACAGAGATGATATTGAAGAGATCATGAAGGACATTGGAACAACAGATCATCTTGAAATCATCTATGTAAAAAACATGGACGAAGTACTGAAAGATGCTCTTCTCAATGATCCCTTCGATCATTCAAAACCGAAGAAAAAGGCTAAGCCAGCAGCCAAGAGACGAATTAAGCTGAACTAACATTCAGGGGCTTGAGGTAATCCTCAAGCCCCTTTCCTAAGCTCTCCACCTTTCATGCCCTCAAGTCTCTGATTCCCAGATCTCATTTATAGCATAGTCCGAATTATTAATCCCCTGAAACCAGATTCAGCATTCAGGATAAATTTTTTTTGATGCAAAATGTCCTCGTGGCCTGACTTCCTGTTGCTTTCATTCTCGAACAAGACCTAATCGTCAAATAGGAATAGCCCGCCCTGCTAATGCCCTTAGATTATAGGCTCATAAGCACTATCAACGAAATAGCGTCTATTTCTCGTTATCTGTAAGGATAAAAACAGCGCTCTGGACAAATTTGTTTTTTAAATGCAAAATTGTCCAGGTGGAAAGAGTTATAGTTACCAGAGGTTCTTTCGATGATACCACGAATTCTTGGCAGCAAGCTCAATCAGTTTTATTTTTGTCCGTCCCTGCAAGTAATAACTCTTCTACTATCTGCTGATTATTATTGCACACTGCCCAATGCAAAGGCACCTGACCTTTATTGTTCGGGTATATTTCTATCTGCTCTAGCTATCAATAACTTTCTTGAACTTTCTTGCAATCTCTCTAATTTCTTTTGATAGCGCAGCAAAGCAGCGTTTCACCCGATTTATTTTTGCTATTCTTGTTTGCACCTGCAGCTAATAACAATAGTACAACATCTTCATGTCCCTCATTAACGGCGCTACGCAAGGGAGATTCTCCATCTACACTGATTTTATCATAATCTTCACAGGCTTCTAGCAATAATCTCACAATCTCCTTTTTCCCAAGCATTGCCGCAATTGAAAGAAGGGTCTCTCCGTCAACTGTCTCTCTGGAAAAACTGTGAGTTTATGCTGCTACATGAGAGAAATAGCTTTATCGATGGAACTTATTGTAACTAAATGCTAAATATACGCTTTCAACTGCGAGGCATAGTTGCAAACCGAGAAAAGACATCCTCATACTATACCTCCTCTTCATCAACAGTCTCCTCTGGAAATGTTTTCATCACACCTATGCATACGAGCGAGTGCTCATCCAAGAAAACTTTCACTAAATCATAAACGTAATCCCTAAACTTGCTTGGCACATTTGCCAAGCAAGTAGAATTATCAATGCATAATATGGTTCTTTGCAACCGCTGTTATAAGAAGGTAGCCAACAATCGTAGCTAACAATGTTACCAATCAACTCATGCTCCAAACTCATCATAAAAGACCTCTCAGCAACCTGTTGATCAGACAAAAACTGGTCTTGGTTCAGGTTGACCATAAACAGGAGAGTGTTGATAGTAACCGGGTGGCGCTGACGCTGCTGGAGCTGCGGCTGACGCTGCCGGAGCTGCGGCTGATGCTGCTGACGCCATTGGTGCCGCAGAAGGAGAAACAGCCGGTGCCCCGCGGCAAGGCAATCCGGGCGAATCATGATCATAAGTTGTGCTATAACTCGAACTCCTGGTATCATGAGCGCCTACTTGCAAAAGTAAACTCACTATTTCGGCATGACCGGCACGGTCGGCATAAGTCAAAGGGGTATATCCAGTAGCATTAGTCAGTTCCTTATCAGCACCAGCTGCCAATAATATAGTAACAATTTCAGTATGACCATTTCCAGCCGCCCAAGACAAAGGAGTGTATCCACGGCCATCAGCACCGTTTATATCCGCACCAGCTTCCAGCAACAACGTAACTACACCAACATTTCCACCCCTAGCCGCATTGCACAAAGGTGTTGCTATTCTTATATCCGCATGAGCTTTCAATAGTACATCAACTATTTCTAACTGACCAGCTCCAGCTGCGCAACACAATGGGGTATTAGCATCATGATTAGTCTTGTTTATGTCAGCACCAGCAGCTAATAATGCTTCTACCGTTGCAATATAGTTTGAGTCAGGAAAGAATCTTGCTACGAATGCAGCACTTGTTGCTGCCCTTACAGAACTTGCTGCTGACTCTACAGCACTTCCAGTAGCTGCCAAACATAACGGGATATCTCCATTGCGAGCAGCCGTATCTTGCTTAGCGCCAGCCTCCAACAATAATTTAACTATTTCAGAACGCCCCCGTCTAGAAGCAGAACACAAAGGAGTCCCACCAAAATGCCCCTCCCTCTCAATTCCAGCCGGCAGCAACAAATTAACTACTCTAGCATCGCAGCCACCCGAAATTGCATTACATAATGGATTTGCTAAGACGTTCCACTCACTATAAAACTCAGAATTAGCGTTCAATAGCAACTCAACAATTTCAGCATGGCCATACTCAGCGGCCCAACACATAGGTGTCATGCCGCTACTAGCGGTCTTGTTTATATCAGCACCAGCTAGCAATAATGCGTTAACAACTTCAGCGTCGCCACTCATAGCTGCTAAACACAAAGGTGTCATGCCAGTCATGGAGCAGTCGAAAGCGCTAGAGGAAATCATATCTTTCTCAACTCCAGCTTCCAACAACAAATTAACTACTTCAGCCCGACTGTAGGCGGAAGTGGAGACACTATCTTTAAGAAAAAGGCAATACACCATACTGATGGGATAAAACGTTAGATAAGAACGGACGCTGCCCTTTTTACTAAATCCAGAAGCAATGATAGCAAGATCCAAAGGAGATGCTTGAGCGACTTCATCAGCCTTGTCTTTATCTAATCCTACGCTTAAGAAAGAAGTAACGAGTCGGGCATATCCATTAAGAGCTGCAATATGCAAACAGGTTAATCCAGCCATCGTGATATCCCTCTTAGCACCATCTGCCAAAAGCACATCGACCACCTCCGCATGGCCGTTACGAGCAGCAGCAATCAACGGGCTCTCTTGCATTTCAAACAACCGAAAACTTGCTTCTTTATCAGCTCCAGATGCTAGCAATGCCCTTACTATGCTAGCATGACCATTGCGTGCTGCATGATACAAAGCAGTCGCGCCATCATTATCGGCCATATTTTTGTTAACACCAGCTGACATCAATAAGCTTACTACTTCAGCATGGCCAGCAGCAGCTGCAGAGGACAAAGAGGTTGACCCATTGTTATTAGTCATGTCTCCATCAACATCTGCTTTCAATAACAATTCAACAACACCAGCATGGCCATTTTGAGAGGCAACTTGCAAAATGTTTAAACTATCGTCGATAGCGGCTTCTCTGGCGCCGACTTCCACAAATAAGTCAGCAAGGTGATTATTTTCCTGCGGCGATATTAGACCAAGTAGAGCATGATAACCATCTACACTGGCCTTCATTGCTTGTAGTCGATTTTTTTCTGTAGCCGCAATAAGAGATTTGCCATGATATAGCATCTCCTTGTCTGCTCCAGCTTCCAATAGCAAACCAGCAACCGCAGTAAACCCTTTTTCCGCTGCAACAAATAAAGGGGTTAGTCCATCGACTCTGCGCACATTTACGGCTACACCTTTCTTAATCAGCATCTCAACTATATGCTTATGATTATTCCTAACTGCAGCAAACAGCGAATTTTCACCATTCATTGCAAACTCATCTTTAAAATCATCAGAAGCCAAATGCAAGTCAACTATTTCATTCAGACCATTTAGTGCAGCATTGTACAAAGATGGCAAATTAACTCTATCTCCTTTATATAACAACTTAATGATAGCATCATAATCCCGATTAAGAGCTATCTGCAAAGGAGTTCTCCCATATCTATCACATTTATTTTTATCTGCGCCCGCTAGTAATAACAATTTAACAATTTCAGTATTACCTAATGAAGCGGCTAAAGACAACGGGGTTATCCCTTCACGGTCATGTACATCTGGATCTACACCTGCGGCAAGAAGAAGCTGTACAGCACCAAAACTTTCAAGTTGCACAGCTTTCAATAAAAGAGTTTTCTCATCAGCCGGAAAAAGTAAATTTTTGTTTGCGCGAGCAAGTAATAACAGCTTGATCATCTGTATATTGCTATCTAGCACAGCCCTGGCTAAAGGAGCTATTCCGGTATGCTCAGCTCTATCCTTATCTACATTAGCAAGTAACAATTCTTCTCCAATCTGATAATTATTATCAGATACTGCTCTGTACAATGGTGTTTCACCACTAATATTTAACGCATTTTTATCAGCACCAGCGGACAACAATCTTCTTACAATCGCACGACAATTTCCCTTGCTAGCACAATATAATGGCGTTTCACCATTTCTATTACTTCTATTTCTATCTACTCCTGCAGACAGCAACACATCTACCACGTCTTCATGACCACTTTCAACAGCATAATGCAATGGTACCTTTCCATCAATGCTAGCTTTATCTGGATCTATAGATGTTGTAAGCAAAAGCCTAGCTACGTTTCTATCACCCACAATTGCCGCCGAAGAAAGTAGCATCTCACCATTTACCGTTTCTCTAGAAACGGTATCACTACCGCTGCCTAAAATATGTATAGCATCATCGCATAGGCTTATTTCTACTAATTCACAAATATAATTACGAATATAATCTTGACGATGCGGTGGTAAGGTCCCAAGCTTCAGTTGTAAAGTTTCATGTAACGATTGCAATGAAGCAGAACGTTGCATAGCATACATTATATTTAAGCCAAAAAGTCCATCTGCCAAAAGTACGCTTGCCATAACGAGCTTTTGTATTAACCTCTTCATAAGAATTACTCCTTTTCACAAATATTAATTTACTTTCTCCATCTAAACTTCAAACACACCTTTTAACCAGGACTCCTTCTTAAAAATCAAACTATTGTCATCCTAAGCATGCTAATGTAAGCAGCTCTTTGTCACTTTAATACTTCATCACGAAAATAGAGCCATTACAAGTCGCAATATCCTAACAAAGTAATCTCATTTGACAGACTGCCTTTATCTGCCAATGCTGATCTGCCACACCATCAAGTCCCGCCACAAATATAAATATGAGTTTTCTCAATTGAGCTGCTATATGAAAGTTCATTGCCGACAAAGAGCAGATCGTTGATATGTAAAGTTTGCAACCCAGAAGACTTTCTCTAACACCGATTCGTCCTTGCAGTCATTAGTTTCACTCCTTATTCTTTGTATAATCTAAATTTAGAGTTTGTTCAATTCAACTCAATATTCGAACCACCTCAGTATGATTATTCTCTTTAGCTATCATCAATGGAGTCTTTCCATTGCAAGGTATATGTTTAAAAGCACCTTTGTCCAACAAGACTTGAACCACTTCTCTATGGCCTTTTTGAGCTGCTATAAACAATGGTGTTAAAGTATTCCAAGTTCGGTCTACCGATACGTCTTTCTCTAATAAACACTTAACAACCTCAGCATTGCCTCTTTCTGCTGCAACAAACAATATTTCTCCACTCTTTAGCACTTCTAGCTCGCAGGCTGGTTCTAATAGCAATCTTCTCATCACTGCATCATGTCCCCCCACAGCTGCAGCATGCAATGGGGATTTACCATTACAGAGTGTCTTTACATCTGCACCCTTCACCAAAAGTAATTTCACTACATCAATATGTCCATTTCGAGCTGCTATATACAATGGTGTTAATCCACTACAAAGCTTCTCGATGTCGCATGTCCCAGACTGCAAGAATGAATTAACAATCTCAGCATGGCCATTTTCAGCTGCTTGAAACAAACCATCTGCCGCCACCTTTGAAGGTTCATCGGGGCTCAATAATTTAAACACTTCCAGATGGCCATTTTGCGCTGCCACAGACAAAGGAGTCGCATGCGCTAGAGTTTCAATAGTCTTATCTGCACCGGCACTCAAAAGGAGCATAACAAGCTCAGCGTTACCAGTACGAGCTGCAAGAAAAAGCGGCGTAGCTCCATCTTTTCGCTGCTTATTTATAAAATCAGGATTCAAGAATACAACTCTAGTGGGTCCCCCAACTGTCGATATACCCACAACCCGGGAATTATCAACTGCACAAACTGCTGCTGATATCGGAGTGACAGAATGCTTCAAAATCAACTCTCCAACTGCTGTATGGCAACTTTCAGCAGCCAGATGTAATGGATTTTCATCATCCACGTTACATTGAGTTCGATCTGCACATTCTTCTAATAACAATTTAACAAGAGCATAATTTCCATCACGGGTCACTGTAAATAAAACAGTCTCGCCCTTTCGATTGATGACTTTATCCCTATTTACACCTTGATCCAGAAGCAACCGTATCAATTCGAATAAATCTGCCTTGGAAGAGGACTTTCTACATGCCACCAATAACGGTGTTCTCCCATCATCACTTGCAGCATCCTTATCTTTTACCATAGGCAATAATTTCCTTACCACATCGATGAGCCCCAATTCAGATGCAACTAGCAATGGGGTTTCACCTGTTTTATCAGGTTTATTAACGTCCGCCCCACTATCCAACAACTTAATGACAGCATCAATACGCCCCTTTTCGATAGCAAGAAACAAGGGAGTTTTTCCCTCGTTGTTAGGAGCATTGATATCAGCTCCCCCTCTTATCAGCTCATCAACAACAGAAATGTGACCTTCTGAAATAGCTTTAGCTAATGGAGTCAATCCATGACAAAGCATATTCGAGTCCGCTCCATACCTCAACAAGACTTCGACCACTTTGGCATGACCTTTTTCTGCAGCGACAAATAGGAGTGTTTTCCCCTCACAGAGCATAATCTTGTCTGCTCCATGTCTCAGTAAGACTTCAACCACTTTATCATAACCTTTTTCTGCGGCCACATACAGCGCCGTTAGTACTCTACAAGCACCATCCTTACCTACTTGTAAGCAAAGGCGATCCTTATCTACTACCAAGCTCAATAGTTTTTCAACCACCCGATCACGGCCATTTTCAGCTGCAACAAATAATGGGGTTTTATCGCGATCTTTATCTTTAGCAAATAATGAGTTTTTACCATCAATCAGAACTGCATTTTTATCGGCACCGGCCACTAATAATACCATTACCACTTCTTCATGCCCGTGTAGTACAGCTCTATAGAGTGCAGACTTACCGAAGTTATCAGTCTGATGTATATTTACACCATAGATTATTAAAGCATCTACTATTTCCTTATAGCCGCTCTGTGCTGCTATCATTAAAAGCGTGGCGCCAAGTCGCGTTGTCCTTGTTATATCTGCCTTATGCAACAAAGCATTCATCATATCAAGATTATTATCCATCACAGCTCGAAATAAAGGTGTAATACCCTTATCATCAGCCAGGTTCACATTCGCACCAGCGGCTAATAATTTCTTTACAACCCAAATATGCCTATTAATAACGGCTGCAGCTAAAGGTGTCCTGGACTGATCATCACCCTTGTCTAGATCAGCAGGAGCTTTTGCTAAAATTCTTACAATATCCAAATGTCCCATTCTAGATGCACAACATAAGGGAGTTTCACCATTGGCACTACAAGTTGCAGTCTTGTCCGCTCCTGCAGCGACCAACATACCTACAATTCCTGTATACCCTTTTTCTGCAGCGCAATATAACGGTGATATACCAAAATGAGCTTTGTTCATATTTACATCAGTCTTTAATAATAGGCTCACTACATCGTCACAACCGCGAGCGGTAGCCATCGCGAGAAGCACTTCCCCATGAAGCGCTCGTGTATCAAACTTTAAATCCTTATCACGCTCACGCAACATGTGAATAGCTTGCATAAATATCGGGTGAGATTCATCTATAGGCAAGACTTTTGATGTTGAGAGTGAAGGAGCCGAAGACCTCGCGGAAACATGGGCTGATACGGGCGAAGCATGAAAAGATGATTCAGGCACATATGCTGACGCTGCAGAGAAATCCCCAGCAGGATACGCTGCTGACACCCTTTCTTCCTGCATACCAGAAAGCGAATTAATGGTCAATAATGGCAACCAGAGAAGTGGTTTGACCGTATTATTCATCATAATCTAAACTCCTTTTTAAAAATCAAACTACCAATGTACTTGCAACTATAGTTTCTAAATTGAGTATGTCAAGATATTTTTTTCTCGAATAAACTACAAAAATAAAATCAAAAATAACAATGAATCTAAGTAGAATTGTCGGGTCTAATAAGTAATTATTTATACAAGCTGCAATACTTTCTGCTATATAATATTAGCGGATCTACTAGTGTTTTTATTGAGTTTATGTAGTCGATCGAATATTAAAATCTGAAAAAAATCACTTCCTCCATCTCACCCTTAGCATTATTAGCTGTGACGAATCGATCACTCCTTCCTCCGAACCATTATCAGATAGCACATCTACCATG